>JAIPJS010000002.1:300000-470042 GCA_021734025.1 Candidatus Neomarinimicrobiota bacterium | reverse complement strand
AGTCCACACAACTTCGTCCGCTATCTGAAAGAAGTGGAATTTCGGTTTAATCATCGGCACTTGACTCCGGAGGAATTTGTGCAGAGTTTAGTGAACATATTAATGAAACCGGTAACTCCGTGAAGTGATAAATGCCCTTATTTATACATTGCAAATGATGGCCGCTCCGACTGCACAGGTGACACAAACCGCATTGCCAGCTCCGCCAGCAAAGCATTTAAATAGTGTGCATTGTACCGCCAAAAAGCAAGCAGCTCTTTGTGGTTTTTCAAAACCAATTGAACCGCTGGTTGTTATGGAGAGCCATTCGCCTAATTCGTCATTAAAGGAGAACAAGGCCAGAAGGTCACCGTTTGGATTATTATTCAGGGCGGCCTGACGGTTGTAGTAAGTATCAAAGGCAGCAATTTCCTGTCCGATTGCTGTCTCGGTCAATTGTTTGCTTAAACCATCAGTATTGTATTGATCCCACATAGCGTGAATTTGTTCCTGTGACTCGGCCTCATATCGCACTTCATGTTCGGCTCCGTTAATATTATAATCTTCGATAATCAGCTTCTTACCCTTGTTATCAATCGTCCGACGTTCAACCTGTAAGTAATCGACTTCTGCTCGCTCTGTGATTCTAACAGCCCTGTTCGTCTCTGTATTCCATTCAAATTGAAAACTAAAGATCTCTTCACCTTGGTTATCAGACAAGATGGTTTTTCCGTGATAATCCCAAGATTCTACGCTCTTTGTATACAAAATAGTTAGTTGCCGTTCGTGAGTTTGCCCATTTGGATACGCCGCTTCCAAATCCAAGACAACCGCGTTTCGCTCTGGCTGAATTGTATAGTCAACCACATCGACAATGTAATCACCAGGAGTAAGTGTAAGTAACGGTGCCTCTGAAAGATCGTTTTCATTGCCCGTGACCTCATCGTTTTGCGCTCCACAGGAGATCAAAAGTAAACCTACTATTATTGCTATGATGATCTGTTTCATGGTTCTCTCCTTTTTTATATTAACTTGTTTTCTTGTTTTTGGATTTTTTCACTCCTTTCTTGGTTTGGATTATCGGATAACAAGTAATACTCCCCTCAATACAACCGGCTAATTTGGTGGTTTTTGCAAGCCAAAAGATCGAGGGGAGCTGCTGTACCCCAAAATGGGGCCAACAAACAGCATCAATACGTTTTCAAATTCGATTATCGGGAAAGACCAATAAGAGCCGTAATAAAACTAGTGTGATACTATGCATTCATACTGCATTTGCAAGCGTTTACCGCCTTGTGATTTTTACCGCACCTTAGGAGACAATGACCACCTGCGTACATATTTCGTACTCCCCGGTAGTTCCGGGCCGGATTTTCATAAATATTGGCAGAATGCCAGCATCCATTTTAAATGACTTCAACTATATAATTGACAAGCATCTTGAAGATTCAGAGGATTACACTAATCAATGATGGTGACCTTAAGACAGTATTGGCGCCTGTCAAAACTTGGGTATCCGTTAAGAATCACACTGTGATATGCGTACCACGATTGCCGGTGAGTGATTCGGTCAGGTGGTCAATGGATGTAATCACAACCTTGGTGCCACCGTTCCGGAGGAAACTCAGTGCCGCTTCGATTTTCGGCCCCATGGAACCAGCGGGGAAGTGCCCCGCATCATGGAGTGATTGCAGTTTCTCGCTGGAGATCTCCCGAATCGCTTCCTGGTTCGGGTTCTTATAATGCAGATAGACTTCCGGCACATCTGTCACAATAAAGAGCTGGCTGGCTTCGATATCCTTTCCGATGATGGCCGCGGCGCGATCTTTATCGATGACAGCATCAACCCCTTCGTAGTCGCCATTCTCTTCGATGCAGACCGGGATGCCACCGCCACCGGCAGCAATGACGATAGTCCCGTGGTCCACGAGCTGCTTGATAGGCTGCGCGTTAACCAACTGTTTCGGCATGGGAGAGGCAACCACCCGGCGCCAGCCGTCGCGGCCTTCGTCATATTTCACCGTCCAGCCGCTCTCTTCCGCCAGTCGCTTGGCTTCCTCTTCGGTATAGAACTGTCCAATGAATTTGGTCGGATCCTGCAGAGAAGGATCATCCTTATCAACTACAACCTGGGTCACCATCGTGACCACATCTCTGGCAATACCGACCTGACGCAACCGGTTTTGGAGTGACTGCTCGATCATATAGCCCATGCCGCCCTGGACGTCTGCAACGCAGATTCCTAGCGGAAGTATGGGCGCTTTTCCACGGGCCAGTTCAACCCGCAGGAGGGCATTCCCGACCTGCGGGCCGTTTCCATGGGTAATAGCCAGATGATAGCCTTGCTCTACCAGGTGCTGGATCGCAGCCAGGCTTTCTCGGGTATGGCGGAACTGATTGGCAATAGTGTCCGCCTCAGATTTTGGGCTGATGGCGTTTCCGCCCAGCGCTACGACTGCTGTCTTCGGCCGCCCCATTATAGCAGCGGCTTCAGGACATCCCGGAGATTCGGCCGCCCCAGTTCCTGGAGATCATAGGTGACGCGAACCGACGGCTGCTCAATGTTGATAATCCGTCGCAGGTCGATGGGGGTTCCGATGATTACGACATCGCAATCCGCATTTTTTATCGTGACTTCCAGATCCTTCATCTGTTGTTCACCGTATCCCATGGCCGGGAGCAGGGTGCCGATTTCGGGGTATTTTTCGAAGGTTTCCGTAATCGTACCGGTGGTATACGGTCTGGGATCAACGAGTTCGGTGGCGCCGAATTTATCGGCGGCCACCACCCCGGCGCCATATTTCATCTCCCCGTGCGTCAGGGTGGGGCCGTCCTCGATAACCAATGCCCGCTTTCCGGCAATTAGCTTTGGTTCATCCACAGAAATGGGCGATGCGCCGTCAACAACTGTCGCGTCCGGATTGTGGGTGCGAATGGCGTCACGCACGGCTTCCACGCCGGTGTTATCGGCGGTATCGATTTTATTGATTAAGACCACATCGGCCATCAGGAGATTGGATTCGCCGGGATAATAGGACGTCTCGTGTCCCGGACGATGGGGATCAGTTACGGTGATCATGATATCCGGCTCGTAGAATGGCATGTCGTTGTTGCCGCCGTCCCAGAGGATGACATCCGCTTCCTGTTCCGCTTTCCGGAGAATGGCTTCGTAGTCAACACCGGCGTAGACGATGGTCCCGCGATCGATGTGCGGTTCGTACTCCTCCATCTCCTCTATGGTACAGTCGTGTTTTTTGAGATCGTCCAGAGTCTCAAACCGCTGAACCCGCTGCTTCGCCAAGTCCCCATAGGGCATGGGATGCCGGATCGCGACGACCTGTTTGCCGGCGTCTGTCAGAATTTCGGCGACGCGTCGGGTAGTCTGGCTCTTCCCGCAACCGGTTCGCACGGCGCAGACGGCGACTACCGGTTTTTCACTTTTCAGCATGGTGCGTTTGGCGCCCATGACTTTAAAATCCGCACCGAGACTGTTTACCAGAGATGCCTTGTGCATGACGTACTCGTGTGGAACATCGCTGTAGGAAAAGACCACTTCATCCACGTTGAGTTCGGTAATCAGTTCCGGGAGTTTCTCTTCGGGTTCGATGGGAATGCCATCCGGATAGAGATCGCCCGCCAGTTCACCGGGATATTTCCGGCCTTCGATGTCCGGGATCTGGGTTGCGGTGAAGGCGACGACATCGTAATCATCGTTGGAACGATAAAATGTATTAAAATTGTGAAAATCTCTGCCGGCGGCGCCCATAATAATTACTGTGGTCTTGCTCATAACAACTCCATTCGTGTATAGATATTCAGATTGATTTACAGGAAAAACAGAAGAGGGGAGGCCGGACTAGCAGAATCCGAACCAATAGCGCCAACAAATGATTTCTTCGAATTGTCTTGGCATTTTTCGTCCGGCCTCTTATGTGTGTCGTTGCGACTTATTCCGCCATCCAGAAAACCATCCCGCCACGGCGGGACCGATGCATGGTTTTCCTGGGCGGGATTCCGCCCGGAATCCACCGACTGGCGGAATCAAAGCAGGAACTCCGGCTGTAAAGCAGGGGGCTCCATTTACAGGCGCTGGGTGACGGTTTTGGCCTGCTGGAAAAAGAGCAGGTAATCCTTGCCACCGGCCTTGTTGTCGGTACCGGAGAGGTTGAAGCCACCGAATGGTTGGGAGCCGACAATTGATCCGGTAATGCCCCGGTTGAAGTAAAGGTTCCCGACGTGGAACTCTCTTTTCGCCCGCTCGATTTTGGCCTGATCTTTTGTCCAGACACCGCCTGTGAGTCCGTAATCGGTGTCATTGGCAATTTCCAGCGCGTGGTCATAATCTCTGGCCTTTATAATGGAAAGCACAGGGCCAAAAATCTCTTCCTGCTCCATCCGGTCGCCGGGATCGATTTCGGTGAAGATGGTCGGCTCAATGTAGTAGCCGTCTTCACTGATTTTTTTGCCGCCGAGGACGAGCTTGCCTTCTTCCTTGCCGATTTTGATATACTCGAGTATCTTGCTTTCGGCGTCCTCGTTAATCACCGGCCCCATCCAGTTTTCCTGTTTATCGGGAGGGCCGACGGTGAGTTTTTTGGCGCGTTCAATCACTTTTTCTACGAATTCATCGTGGATGGATTCTTCCAGGATGAGACGCGAACAGGCCGAGCATTTCTGACCGGAGTAGCCGAAGGCCGACTGTACCGCGGCATCAGCAGCCGCTGCCATATCCGGAGCGTCTTCCAGCACAACCATGGCGTCCTTGCCGCCCATCTCGGCGCTGACGCGCTTAATCCATTTCTGCCCCGGCTGAAGTTTGGCCGCCAACTCGTTAATGTGGAGGCCGACTTTTTTAGAGCCAGTGAATGCAATGAACCGGGTCTTTGGATGACCGACCAGCTTATCGCCGATCCGGCCGCCACCGCCGGTGACCAGATTTACAACGCCTTTGGGAAGGCCTACTTCCTCCAGAATTTTCACATATTGATACGCCTGAGCCGGGGCGTCACTGGACGGCTTTAAAATGATGCAGTTCCCGGTGACCATGGCTGCGGAAGACATTCCGGACATGATCGCCAGTGGGAAATTCCACGGGGGGATAATCGCTCCCACTCCCAGCGGAATATAAAAGTATTCGTTGTTCTCCCGGGGACGCCATTTGTCCACATCCGACTGGTTCCCATAGCGAAGGGCTTCTCTGGCATAATAGTTCTGAAAATCGATGGCTTCGGAGACTTCAGCATCGGTCTCGGGCCAACTCTTTCCCTGCTCCAGGATCTGCCAGGCGATGAGTTCGAACCGGCGATCCTGCATCAGATGTCCCGCCCGGGCGAAGATGGCTGCGCGGGCTTCGGGCGAATAATGTTTCCACTCCTCCCATGCTTCCAGGGCTGCATCCATTGCCTGGTCGACATGCTTCGGCTCTGCCTGCTGGAATGTGCCGATAACCTGGTCTTTTTTCGCGGGGTTAATCGAGTCGAACGTCTCGGAAGACTGCACCCGTTCGCCTCCGATAATCAGGTCGTGAGTCTGACCGAGCTGGGACTTAACCTTTTCCAGGGCATCCTGCATTTTCCGCTGATTTTCGGGTTTTGAAAAGTCGATATATCCTGCCTGCTCATACGGTTGATACATGAAAGCCTCCGTTCGTTATACTATGGGTTAATATCCGGGGTTAAATAAAAAAACCCTCCAATGACGCTGGAGGGTTGGGTGAGTATTGAATGCAGTAGATTTGGTAGTACGATCTTCATCTATTAGTCTTATCCCGTCGCTAACTTCCTTATAAGTTGAAGAAAAAAGTAGTTCGGCAGTCAGCGAAAATCAAGAGGATTTCAAAGGAGCAGGTCGTCAGGAGAGGAGGTTTATATCAAATGCAGACAACGAGAAGAGATTGCCTACTTATCGGAATCACTATTCGGAAATTCCTCCGTACCCAATTCATCCAGATCGATAGCCTCAACTTCTTCTTCGTCCGAGGTGCTATCAATCTTATCCGGCTCCTTGCCAAAGCAGACCAGTTGCACCCCATTGGGGACGTTCATATTGGGAGTAACCAGCTCAAGATGGTCGTTTTTCACATAGAAGACCGGAATGAAATCTGAGGGTTCGTCCTCTCCGTTTTGCCGGATAATTTCGTGTTCGGTTTTTTTGGAGTAGAATTTCCAGCCCTGGCGGAGATAGGACTTGAGGCTGCCGTACGTCAAATCTTCATGGAACAGGAGCAGCCCTTCATCCTTTAACCTCGTTTCGTCGGATTGCTCATCCTGCTCCTCCTGGAGGCGGATCCGGAATACGTGTTCCGGGCCGAGAAATTTGGCTCCCTGCTGACATGCCAGGATATTGACTTCTGCATTCGGTGTGATAGCAATAAGGTTCCCGATCCCTTCCAACTGAGCATCTTCCAGAGTATCCGGAGCCAGGGCATCGGCATGTATCGCATCCAGATCTTCCTTCTTGGCTGCACGGCAATTATTCCGGTTAATATCCATCATTGTTACCTTGAATCCGACAGCCTTAATGGTTTTGGCTAATTGCCTGGCCGGGGCGCTGGCGCCCACAAAGAGGAACCCGCGGGGTGGTGGTTGTAAGACGTTCAGTAATTTCCCTACCCATTTCGCTGTGCCACCCTGAATAAAAACCGTACCTCCAATAACAAGGAACGTCAGCGTCTCAAGGTACGCTGCCTGGTTGGCATATTCCGGGATGTGGGAGAGATTGGTGGTAAACAGGGAGGCGACCGCCGCTGCAACAATTCCCCTGGGGGCAATCCATGAGAGAAAGAGCTTTTCATTCAGTCCGAGATCCGAATTTACTGAAGATGTGAAAATATTGATCGGCCGAATTACCAAAATCACGATTGCCAACAGCACAACACCACGCCATCCAAGATCTACAATACTCTGCAATTCAAGTTTCGCCGCCAAAAGAATAAAGAGGATCGATACCATCAGCGTGGTGAGCTGACCCTTGAAGGACTCAATTTCGTCGATACCCAGCGGTTTGAGGATCCCCAGCAGCAATCCCATAACGGTGACAGCCAGTACACCTGTTTCATGCTGAAGCCAGTCAGAGCAGGCATACACGACGATAACCGTGGAAAGCACAAATAAATTTCGCAGATCCCAGGAGATCATCTTGCGCCGGTTCAGCACATAATTCATGATCAGGCCCCCGCCGATACCCACGGAAAAGCCGATGGCCATGCTCCGGATAAATTCCCGCACTAAGAATCCGCCGGAAGATGAAGTTTCGATAAAGGTGAGCGTCACCACGGCCAGCAGTGCACCGATGGGGTCAATCAGAATGCCTTCCCAGGTGAGAATTGTGGAGATCTTTTTGGTCGTTTTTACATTTTTCAGCAGCGGCATGATAACCGTCGGGCCGGTGACGGTAATAAGCGCGCCGAACAGCACAGCAATACGGAGACCGGTTGGATTCCGTAGTTCGGGGAACAGGAAATATGCAGAAGCTGACCCCAGAACCCAGGTTATAATGATGCCGATGGTAATTAGATTCCGGATTGTCTTGGAGGCTTCCCGGTAGTTGACCCGGCGGAGTGATAATCCACCTTCAAAGAGGATAATGGCCACGCCAATGTGTACAATCGTCTGAAGGCCATCCCCCAACAGGTCGACCCGCAAGAGCTCAAATTGCCCCAGCAATGCACCGACAACTAAGAGCGGCACAATGGCCGGGAACTTAAATTTATTCGCCACCAGTTGGGAGGCGACACCGGCAAATATCAGTATTGCGACGTTAAATAGTGCGTTTTCCATAAGCGATGAATATACAGATTATCTTTACAATTTTACAATGAATTTGACGAATGAAAGTATTCAAGTGATCGCCAAAGGGAGCCTTGCGGGGTGGGTGTTCACATAGAAATGTATAATAGTGTTATCGGTGGTAGTCGCGGCTGCTTTTTTTTGTTGGTTATTCGTTCGTTGTTTGTAGATATTTGCCGTACGAACATCCCCGCACTCTTCAAGTCTTCCGGAATAATTTCAAAACACACCCACAACAAACCACCAACCACTTACTACCAACAGCTTTTTCTTTTCCCTAAAAAAACCGCTAAAGCGGTGACTACCAACAACTTCTCCGTTTTCATTCTGAGAACCTGAATCGCACCTGAAAATTGGGCGTTGGATATTCTCCAGTTCGAAATTCATTCCCTTCAATTTTTCCTCATATCAATAAACCGCTAAAGCGGTGACTACTAACGGCTTTTCCGTTTTCCTACAGAGAATCTGGGTAACACTTGAAAATTTGATGTTGGATATTGATTATTGGGCATTCAATCCGTCCTTTCTCCTTTCTTCCTTCTCATTATTTATCCTCCGATTCAACCCGGTTCGCAGACTTGAAGCGTGTGACGAAGCACTTATTCCCTATACCCTTATACCCGTTTTCCCCCGTTTTTCCCATTGCGTCCCTTGCCGAAAGTGCCCAATTTATCCAACTATGAATAAACGTCGCGATCCCAACGATTACATCCCTGATGTCCGGGACGGCCTCACCCGGAAGGAGCGGGCAGTGCTGGTTTGCCTCCACGATTTACAGAAGGAGAATGGTGACCGGAACGTCCCGACCATCCTGCTGTGGGGTGAACTGATCGACCGCGGTTATGATATTTCCAGAGATGAGCTTAACGGCATGCTCGCCCGCCTCGGTGCCATGAATTTCTAAACAGCATCACCAGGCCACTAGTGATTGGGGGCCGTCACTCACTTCGTATGTCTGCAGAACTTCGCCCGTTTCTACGTCAAATTTCTGCACTGTATTCGCATTGAAGTTGGATACATATAAATCCTTGTTCGCATCAGAAAATACCAGCCCCATGGCTCCGTTATTTACGTGAATCGGTGATTCGTTATCGTTGAGTACCGTATATGTTATTGCATCATAGGAATACAGGAAACCGTTTTCCTGATCGCCTGCATCCGATAAATACACTTTCTGTTCAGCGGATGCAATCCGCCCCGGAGTTCCGCCAAACTCAATGGTCTGAGTTACTGCCATGGAGTTCACATCGATGACATCTACTTTTCCGGTGATGTCGTCATAGTTCCCGGTACAGACCACATGCAGATTACCGTCCGGCGTCCAGGTAAATTCCTGCGGATTGGTACTGGTGCTAATAGTTGTATCCACTGAATAATCCGACTTGTTCAGCACCGTTACCGAGGATTCGGAATAGTCCGGCCATCCACCGTTATTTGCAACAAAAATATGTGAGTCGTCCGAGGTAATGCCCTGGGGACCGGTTCCTACGGCGGCCGAATCTTCAAGCGTGTAATTACCGGCATTCACAATATAAAGCTGATTCGAGGACAACCCGGTGATGTAAATATAGTTCCCATCGATGTGAAGCCCGTAGGGATTGCTGCCACCCGGTAAATTTATGGTGGTGATACTGTTGCCGTCTTCTGCGGCAAACACATCCATGGAGGCCGGACTGGAGTTCAAAACGAGTAAGTGCTCTCCGATGATGCCCAGGTCAGATGGGATTTCTCTGGCGGCGACAAACTGGAGGGATACCTCATCTGTGGTCAGGTCAATATGTGAAACCGTTTGTGCCAGCCCATTGAGCACAAACAACCCTTCCACAGCGGTACCACCACTATCTACAAGATTATCGTCACAGCCCGTCATAAGCAAAAGTGCAATGCCAAATACGACAAGTAGTACTTTTGGTTTATTCATATGGTTCTCCCGAGTTTTATTGAGAATGGTTGAAGTTCAATTCCAGTGAAAGTCGGTAATTCCGCCCGGGCTCCGGCATCCGTTCCATAATGTAATACCTGTTATCCCAGAGATTGTTTATGCGCAGGATGATTTGCAGCGAGAGAGCCTCCGGCAGCAAGCGCTGAGATAGAACACCCCGCAGCTCAATAGATCCCAATTCATATGGTGGAAGCGATTTTGTGTTTGCCTGGGTAATAAACCGACTTCCGCGAAATCGATGGTCGTAGATTATCGTGAGAAATTTCAGGTTTGAACCGAATCTGGCCCGCCACTCATATGCTGGCCGGAACGGAAGTGTTTTATTCAACAGTGCGTGATTAGGATTTTTGTTTCGTGCTACTAAATGTTCAAAACCTGCCCGGCCAAAGAAGCGGTCATCGGGTGAATTCCATGTTACTGAAAACGATTGACCTGTAATGCGGCTGTCTGTATTGGTTGGTGAAAAATTACCATAAGAGCCGGTTACCCAGATGATCTGATCCCGGAATTCGCGCCAGAAAGCTTCGCCGGTCACTTCCAAATCGCGTCCACGAACCGGCCTGAGTTTGAGCCCTATTGTTGCTTCACGGCTTTGTTCCGGACGGAGATCCGGATTGCCGGATACACGAAAATCCTGGTAAAACAGATCGCCGAACGTCGGTATGCGAAATGAACGATTCAAATTTGAAAAAAGAGTCCCATTTGGATATCCCCTTTGCCGAATGGAAGTGCCAAGTGACGCACTCCAGAACGGGTATTGTTCGATTTCTTCACCGTTATTATACCGAATAAAGGAGTATCGGATCTGCGGATTTGTGGTTATGGAATAGTTGCTGTCACCAAGTACGGTAGAGAATTCAGCCCCCGAATGCAGCCCGTAACTCTCCTGGGTTGCACGAATGGGGTCAGCATAGTCCAGTGACTCGCCCGTCTGCTGAAATTCGGTTTTTTCTAAATCAACGCCGGTGTTCCAATGGATATTTTGCCGTAAATGGATATTCAGGTCCGCACTTGTGCCCAGCGTCCCATGATCGTATCGGGTATCGTACGGCGGAACCAATCGGTATTGAAGCGGGGCATCAGCAGGTGGATCGTTCACGTATTCTGAGGAAGCCGTACTTAACTGAGATTGAATATCCAGAGATCCGTTAGAGAACTGTTCCCGGTAGGATCCTGAAATACCCGCCCGATCATTGTGGGCATTTGCGTATGGAGTCCATTGATAAATTTTCCCGGGCAAGCCGCGATCGGATTGCATCAGGTGTCCGCTGATTCGAATTTGTCTTGACGGTTTTGTATAGGAGAGGCTGCTCTGGAGACTCCGGAGATGGATTGCGGCATTTTCACGATGTCTGGTGACCGACGTGCCGTCCGGCAGATTATAGGAATATCGATAGTCGTTCTTCACCGAACGCCCACTGTAGGATACATTATAATAGAGTGGAGAGATAATTTCTCCGGAGAGAAAAGTAGAAACCTCTCTGCCAGAGTAACTTTCGACAGCCCCCCCGACACTCCATTGCTCGACTGGCTGATTCCTTGTGATAATCCGGACAACGCCCGCATAGGCGCCGGAGCCGTATTCGGCGCTGGCCCCGTGAGGATGGATCCGGATTTCCTGGATCATTTCGGTGGAAATCGTTTCAAGGTTCACTTCACCGGTCAGGGGATCGTTTAACGGGATACCGTCTACCAGTACCAGCACCTGATTGGTGTTGCTCCCGCGTATCCTGATACCCCTGGCTCCGGAATCACCTTCTCTGGTAATAGTAATTTGCGGTACCTGTTCCAACACTTCGGCTGCGGAGTTTCCGAATCGCTCGATTCTCTCTCTGGAGAGGAAGATTTCCTGTGCTCCATAGTATTCACCCTCCACGGTTACTGCGGGGAATCGGAAAGTCCTGGGAGCTAAATGGATTGTTACATCTTCTGGAACATCTTTGGACAGCGTGATGGTGATATTTTTCGGCTGGTACCGGATATGGGCAATTCGAAGACGGTATGTGCCACTATAGAGATGCGCGATTTGAAATTGGCCATCGGCATCGGTATAGGTGCCGCCTTTACCATCCAGGACGGTGACCGACGCATCTTCCACTGGCTGATTGGTAGAAGAATCCACAACTGTACCGGTCAGTTTGACTGGACTCTGGCCGCAGAGAAATAACGGGAAAAGTATTCCGAATATGAGTGAGGTGTATTTTACGAATCGCACGCTGCATCCCGTCTGAACGGGAGCAGAGCCAATGATCGATCAGGAGACAAACTGTGTGTGATCGCCATGACCTTGCCCTCGAAGGTTTGGAGTAGATGGTTTGGAAATGGCAGGTCTCCTGACTGACGGATCGTCCTTTCGACGCACCTTCCCGTCCCGCAGAGGCGGGGCAGTGGTTCACGCATCGATCGTCACCGATCACAGTAGCGGGGCTGTGCCCGATTTGCACGGGCTTCCCTTGACCATTTCTCTGTTGTCAAATAGTACCACGAACGTACATCGGTGAATTCAATAATTCAAGATGAATTTGGTGGAAAGAGTGACGAACGGAGACCGGAGACCGAAAAAAAACAATGAGCACGCAGATGACACAGAAAAACGGATAACCGCAGATTTAAAACTTCTATTTAAGACGAATCAAACTGCAACACTGTAACACTTTAATACGAAAATACTAAAATGAAAATCCGATTGGACTAGTTATCTGTAGGGATTATGAGGGTGGTAATTGTAAGCTTTAAATTTCCTCAAATGGAGCCCATGCAACAATTGTAATAAACACCTCGCAATGAGATTGCGAGGCTTAGATTCAAGACGATGTTATTTCAGGAACCTACTGTTTTTTCCTGTCCCGACAGGGACAGGCTGCCTTCAGCCCCGGAAGGTATTCCGGGGATAATGAATGAAGACGAAAGGTAAGTCCCGCCAGGGACGACTGACAATCGCCCGGAATGCACCTCAGCCGTCCGGGACTTTATGATAATCACAATCGCACATAGCCCACCAATGAATTGGTGGACTTATGGCAACCGCCCCGATGGGGCTGCAATAGGAATTCAATTATCCCTGCCAGGAATTCTTGTATTAATAACACGCCATATTTTTTTAATCGGCTACTTAAATAGGAGAAAGAAAAACACGATTAATATTTACACAATTTACAGAATACAATGCTGACATTGGTAGCCTTTGAGTCTTATTCAAAGGCGTTCCGAGTGCCTCGCAATGAGATTGCGAGGCTAAAATCCGACGAACCTGAATTTCCGTAAGCCGTGGTTTTCCTGTCCCGGCAGGGATAGTGTGCCTTCAGCCCCGGAAGTCATTCCGGGGGTTGTGAATGAAGACAAAAGGTAAGTCCCGCCAGGGACGAATGATATTCTGATAATCGGCCAGAAGACAACCCAACCGTCCCTCCGGGACTTTGTGATAATTACGATCTCATCTATCCCACCAATGAATTGGTGGGCTAACAGCACCCGCCCCGATGGGGCTATACCGATCCCGTTTTCACATTGTAATTAAGTTGTAGACTGGGCTTTGGATCTAATTCACAGGTGGAATTTTACGCAATACGCAGTACGCAATACATAATACTATTGCCAAAGTTAACGGAGGATACTCGCTTTCACTCAAACACCCGATCACTTGGACACTATAACACTGCCGTAATCTGGCATACATTTTGAAGCAGGTAAATGGGACTTGAGGACTCATCTATTGAAATAAGGGATTACAGAACATTGGCTTCTTGGAATTGGGAAAATGAAATTGAAATGAGGGAAAATCGTCAGTGAAGTTTCCAACATTTAGCAAAGGCGTACACCCGTCAGACCACAAAGAATACACCAATACCAAATCTATTGAGTTTATGCCGCTGCCGGAGGAAGTTTTTGTTCCAGTGCAACAGCACATCGGTGCGCCGGATGATCCGGTGGTGGAGCGCCGGGATGAGGTGAAAACCGGGCAGGTTATCGGCCGAAGCGACAAGTACGTCTCCAGTCCGGTGCACTCACCGGTGACCGGGAAGGTGAAAAAGATCGATAGCTTTCTCCATCCCATGGGATCAAAAGTTACGATGATTCAGATCCAGCGAACCGGTGAGGATGAATGGGACCTGCTGGACCATCCGGATCGCTGGGAAGATGCCTCCGTAGACGAACTGCGGCAGCTCATCTGGGATGCCGGAATCGTCGGGCTCGGCGGAGCCGCATTCCCGACACATGTGAAACTGGCACCGCCGGAGGAGAAGCCGGTGGACTCGTTCATTTTAAACGGATGCGAGTGCGAGCCGTATCTGACCTCGGACCACCGCGCCATGGTGGAGATGACCGATAAGATTCTCACCGGGATGTCCATTATAATGAAAACGCTCGGTGTGGAGAATGGCTACATCGGCATCGAGGATAATAAGCCTGATGCGGTGGAGGCGATGAACGACCGGGTGCGTGATTTGGGGATGGATTACACGGTGATGGCGCTTGAGACGAAGTATCCCCAGGGTGCTGAGAAGATGTTGATCAAATCAGTACTGGACCGGAAGGTTCCGGCCGGCGGGCTTCCCATGGATGTGGGAACCGTCGTGAACAATGTCGGGACGGCTATCGCAGTAGCGGAAGCCTTCACTGAAGGGAAACCGCTCGTTCAACGTGTTGTGACCATTACCGGAGATGGAATTGCTGAGCCCAAAAATGTTATGGCGCGCATCGGTACACCCTTTCAGTCGCTCATCGACTTCGCAGGAGGACTGAAAGAGGAGGCGACGCAGGTGTTTATGGGCGGCCCGATGATGGGCATGGCGCAGCACGACCTTTCAATCCCGGTGATCAAGGCGACCAGCGGGATCATCTGCTCCAGAGAAGCTACGATTACAAAGATGAACACCTACCCCTGCATCCAGTGCGGCGCGTGTGTGGATGCGTGCCCCATGAATCTGGTACCGACCCGGCTGGCGAAGTTTTCCGAGCAGAAAATGATTGAAGCCATGGAACAGTACGATATTGACAGCTGTGTGGAGTGCGGTTCATGTGCTTTTGCATGTCCCTCGCACATTCCGCTGGTACAATGGATCAGAGTTGGGAAATATCGGGTCAATGAATCCCGGGATAAGCAGGCAGCCTAAGAACTGAAATCGGACAGGACGTATGACTGACGAGAAGCAGGACGCATCAAAGGAATCTGAAAAGAAACAGGCGGAGGAATCGGAATCCTCCGGAAAATCCGGGGCTGAAACGGAGAAATCCAAAAAGTCCCGGAAGAAGAAGCGAAAAAAGAAAAAGAAGGATCCCCGCAGTAAACTCTTTTCTCTGGACCGGCAGCCGTTTGTGCTGTCGCCCTCCCCGCATCAATACTCCGAAGACAGCGTGCCGAAAATTATGTGGTCGGTGGTCGGCGCCGTGGCGCCGGCGGCGATTATGGCGGTGTACTACTTCGGATTGCCTGCGGTCTGGATGATTCTCGCTTGTACTTTCGCAGCACTGGGTACTGAAGTGATTATAAACAAGATCAAAGGCGAAGGGCTGACCATCGGAGACGGCAGCGCGGCCATTACCGGATTGCTGCTGGCGCTGACGTTGCCACCGTCGTTTCCGGTGACTGGCGGTATCCTCGGGTCGGTATTCGCCATCGCCATCGGGAAACAAATCTTTGGCGGACTGGGCGCAAACATCTTTAATCCGGCGCTGCTGGGGCGTGCATTTCTGCAAGCCAGTTTTCCCGTAACCATGACCACCTGGACACTCCCGAACACGGCGAAATTTTCCGGCGTGGATGCGGTTTCGGCTGCCACGCCGCTGGGCCAATTCAAATTTGAACAGATTATGACCAATTATGGCGACCTGCTGGTAGGGAACATCGGCGGATCGCTGGGAGAGACGTCCGCCATCGCCATCCTCCTGGGGGGAATTTATTTGTTAGTAAAAAAGTATGCGGACTGGCGCATCCCGGTGAGTTTCCTGGGATCGGTCTTTCTGCTGGGCGGACTGTTTTGGCTGATTAATCCTTCCCAATATCCTGACCCGGTATTTCATCTGCTCTCAGGCGGACTCATGTTCGGCGCATTTTTTATGGCCACGGATATGGTGACGTCACCGATTACGCCGAAGGGGGCCTGGATATTCGGTGCCGGCGCAGGACTCATCCTGATAGTCATCAGGATTTGGGGCGGCCTGCCGGAGGGTGTGATGTACTCCATTCTGCTCATGAACTCGGTGACGCCGCTCATCAACCGCTACACGCGGCCGAAGGTGTTCGGGGAGGTGCGGGCATGAATACAACAGGGAAGATGATTATCGTTCTGACACTCATTGCCACATTATCCGGTGGTGTACTATCCTCCTGGGACGGATACACCGCGCCGAAGATTGAGCAGTACCGGCTAGAGCAATTGCGCCAGGCCATCGGCGATGTGCTGCCGGCACACGAGACGTATGAGAAGATCGAAACCGATACAAAAACATTTTATGTGGGCAAAGATGCCGGGGACGCGACGGTCGGTATTGCTTTTCTCGCCATCGGCAGCGGCTTCCAGGGTGAAATCAGGATGATGGTCGGTGTGACGCCGGATTTCTCGGAGATCACCGGGCTGGCTATCCTGGAACAGGTAGAGACGCCGGGGCTCGGTACGAAGATTGTGGAAGACCCGACCAACAAGCAGAACCCGGACTGGTTTACCGACCAGTTTCAGGGGGTGGATCCAATTCCGGGCATCTCCGTGGTTAAAAATCAAAAGCCGGCCGGCGAGAGCCAGGTGCAGGCGATTACCGGGGCGACTATTTCATCGAAATCGGTGGTGGATATTTTGAACAACACGATTGCGGATGCAAAAGAATTATATCAATCCAGGAAGCAGCAGGTGATGTAATGGCGAAGAACACTTCATTAACCCGCGAATTTACCAAAGGGCTCTGGGACGAAAACCCAGTACTGATATCGCTGTTGGGGCTTTGTCCGACTCTGGCGGTCACGAATTCGGCGGTCAACGGTATTGCCATGGGGCTGGCGACCACGTTCGTCGTGGTCAGTTCCAGTGTAATAATTTCGTCGCTTCGGAACTTAATTCCACACCAGGTGCGGATCGCGAGCTATATCGTGATTATCGCCACGTTCGTCACCCTGGCAGACCGGTTTCTGGCAGCATTTACACCAGAGATCAGCAAGGCACTCGGCCCGTACGTCCCCTTAATTGTAGTGAACTGTCTCATCCTCGGGCGACAGGAGGCGTTCTCCTCGAAGAACACGCCCGGGCGATCATTTATCGATGCCCTGGGAATGGGCACCGGTTTTCTGCTGGTATTATTTGTACTCGGAGGTATCCGGGAGATCCTGGGATCAGGTTCGTTGTTGAATATTACGCTGCTTGGCGACTGGTTCTCACCATGGATGGTGATGATCCTCCCGCCGGGCGCATTCCTGACGCTGGGGCTGCTCATCGGACTGGCCAACTGGATTAACGAGCGGAGGGCCGAAGCATGAAACTCTTTCTGATTTTTATCTCTGCGGCGGTGGTCAATAACTTTGTTCTCGCCTATTTCCTGGGGATATGCCCGTTCGTCGGCGTCTCCAAGAAGCTCTCGTCGGCAGTGAGTATGGGGATGGCTGTTACCTTTGTTATGACGATTACCGCGGCAGTGACCTGGCTGATTTACCATCTGATACTGGTACCGTTCAACGTGGTTATCCTGGAATACGTCTCATTTATCCTGGTGATCGCATCGCTGGTGCAGCTGGTGGAGATGTTCATCCTCAAAATCAGCAAGCCGCTGTACGATACGCTGGGAATTTATTTACCATTGATCACCACGAACTGTGCAATCCTTGGGCTAGCGCTGTTTGCAGTGCTCCGGGATTACGGGTTCCTGGAGAGCCTGGTCTACGGGGTCGGCGCCGGAGTCGGTTTCACGATGGCGCTGGTCATTATGGCCGGCATCCGCGAGGAACTGGAACTCGCAAATGTTCCGAAACATTTTCAGGGCGCAGGCATCACAATGATAGTGGCGGGTGGACTGGCGCTGGCGTTTATGGGGTTTGCGGGGCTGATATCTATTTGATAAAAATAGCACACAGATGATGCAGATTTGGCAGATGACCGCAGATAAAACAGAAAACGAAGAACAGATTAAATACTGAAAAACACCGAATTCACTGAGTCATGGGAAAATGAACAAAAACAGAAGAATGATTTACCGCTGAGCCGCGAAGGGCGCGAAGAAAACGCAAAGAAAAACCAGGTGAAACACTGAAAAACATCGAATTCACCGATAATAAATAGAAGACATCTAACTGAGGATGCCAAACTGGTGACAAAAATAAAGGAGATCAATATTGGGCTTCTACCTCGCAATAAGATTGCGAGGCTAGCCTTTGAATCTCATTCAAAGGCGGCTAACGATAACACTTTAACACAATAACACGGTTGTTAACTATGGATGTAACATCACTACTGATATCAATGGGAAGTATGGGCGGACTTGGTGCCCTTTTCTCGACAGGATTGTCAATTGCGAACAAAAAGCTGCACGTGGATGAAGATCCGCGCATCAGTCAGGTCAAGAATGCGCTGCCCGGCGCGAACTGCGGTGGCTGCGGATATCCCGGCTGTGCGAAATTTGCCGAGGAGGTAGTTGGCGGCAACGTGGAAATCAGCGACTGCACCGTGGCCTCGCAGGACGAAATTGACGAGATTGCTGAAATTATGGGCGTGGAGGTCTCTGCCGCCGAGCGGAAGATCGCCCGGGTCATGTGCCAGGGCGGAGCTTACGAGACGGCAAAGAAGGCCGATTATGCCGGTATCGAATCCTGTCTGGCTGCCAACCTGATGAGCGGCGGCGAAAAACTCTGCGAATACGGCTGTCTTGGTTTCGGCGAGTGTGTGGATTCCTGTCCGTTTGACGCTATGTATATGGACGATAACGGGCTCCCGGTGGTCATCGAGGAGAAGTGCACCGGTTGCGGTAACTGTGTTGAAGCGTGCCCGCGGAATGTCATCGAACTGCATCCGGAATCCGATAAGTTGTTTGTGCTCTGTAAGAACCTGGACGATCCAAAGACTTCGCGCGGACTTTGTATCAAGGCGTGTATCGGGTGTCAGATCTGTGTAAGAGCAGCAGAAGATGACCAGATGTACATGGACAACAATCTGGCGTACGTCAATTACGATATCTATGGGAAAGAACCTGAACTACCAACTGATAAATGCCCCACCGGATGTTTGGTAATTATTAACGGTGACTCCGCAGGAGCAGAAGAGGAAGATGTTATGGAAAAGGCAGCCTGATGTCGGAGGCGGTACTCGATAAAGGTGTTGTAAAGCGTATTGAAGGGGAGCGGGCTTTTGTGGAAATCGCTGACTCCGACGCGTGTGAGGACTGCGGCGCACGCATTCTTTGTGCACCGAACCAATCCGGCGAGAGGGGCATTATGGCGAAGAATACCGCACACGCCAAAGTGGGACAACAGGTGCTGGTGACTGAAACCGATGATCTGCTGTTAAAATTATCTCTGATGCAATACGGTTTGCCACTTCTGGGTTTTCTCCTTGGGATATTTGTTTTATATTCATTCAACATTTCCCTACCGGGAATACCGGCCGAGGTGGTTTGGTTCCTTGGGGGGTTGGCCGGATTGGGCTTCAGTGGGGTGCTCTCATGGCGATGGGCCAGGGGGGCGGCACAGACCAGCAAACATTATTTTGAAATATCGAAAATCTACGCGAACGGGAGTACGAACAATGAAAAAAATCGATAGAAGGACCTTCCTGAGAACTGCCACATTTGCCGGCGTCGGAGTTGCTGCAGCCGGATTGCCGCTCTGGAAGCCGGAGGCTGCGGAACTCAATGTTATGCTGGTGACCATGAACCCGGAACGCGATGCTAAGAAACTCCTGGGTCGTTTTGACGCCCTCGGAGCCAATCCGGTTGTGGAAACACACCCTGTTACCCCTGCAGCTCAGGATCTTTCCGTTATCCGGAACGGCCAGCTGCTTGATCCATCCCGGGGAAACGGCCTGCCTTCCGAAATCCGTGAATTTGCCAGAGAAATGCGGAGCCGTTCTGTCGATGGGGGATATTGTGTTACGATCTCCACCGGAGAAAAATCAACGAAAAATACGGCTACCTTCACGGTGGATGGGAAAGTTGTTGAACAGGTCGATCTGACAAAAGATTTTGAGAACATTGTAATTCCCGGAGCACAGGGCGATACCGAGTTCCGGCTTCACGATGGCAAACTGAGAGCGACCAAATCCTCTTGTAAACATGATATATGTCTGAAAATGGGGCCGGTAGAGTCCGGGCGGATTGTCTGTGCACCAAACAAACTGGTGGCGAAGGTCAGTGCACAATCCCGCCAGGTGGATGGTGTTACCGGGTAGCTTTCCCGATTAATATCCTTTGAAATGACCATACAAAAAGCCACTCTTCGATAGGTCGTTCGACCCGGCTCATGACGGGCTCAGAGTGACTTTTGTATATTGTGGATTACCCTCAGTGAATAACTCCTATATAACGCTGTCACTGCGCTGTTTTGTTTTTTTGGTCCTGGTATTGAGCCTGACCGCGTGCAATTCATCCCGGCAATCGTTCCACTTTACAAAGTTTGCTATGGATACGGTCATCGATTATACCGTGATGGCCGACTCCCGCGAGTCCGCCCGTTCAGCAATGCTGAATGCTCACACTGAGGTGCAGCGTGTCTCAGACCTTCTCTGGGAAGAGGAGCCCGGCAGTGAAATTTTCCGGTTCAACGCAGCGACAGATTCGATCCATACCACACAAGAAGTATACGAGTTGCTTTCCCGGGCAAAACAGTATTTCGCTCATACCAAGGGAGCATTTGACCTTTCTGTGAAGCCCGCTCTCGAATTATATGATTTCAGGGAAGAGGATGCCGAACCGCCGGGCTCGGAGTTACTGCATCAGACCCTTGCTGCCGTTGGATTCGGTCACGTACAACTCGAGCATCGGGGCGGTGCGTATATAGTCCGGAAAGAGTCCCCGAATACCAGACTGGCGGTGGGCGGCTTGGCCAAAGGCTACGCGGTCGACCGGGCGATTGCGGAGTTTCAGGATACCGGGATAGAGCAGGCGCTCATAAATGCCGGCGGCGATCTCTATACCCTGGGATCGAAAAACGGGAAGCCGTGGAAAGTCGGCATCCAGGCGCCGCGAAATCCTGACGAAATTCGGGAAGTGCTGGCAGTCAAGGATAAGGCCGTGGCAACCTCCGGTGATTATCAGCGGTATTTTATGCATGAAGGGACACGATATCACCACATCCTGGATCCGGAAAACGGAAAGCCTGTCCGAGGCTCCCAAAGCGCTACCGTACTTGCACCAACCACGGAAATGGCCGACGCGTATGCCACTGCGTTATTTGTGAGTGGGCCAATCCATGGAATTGATATGATTAATTCCGATGCCGTGTTGGAGGGGATGATTATCGATTCTTCCGGGACGGTATACTATTCTGAGGGATTTCCGGACTACCTGACTGAACCATAATTGTTCCCACATATGATACAATAAAAAAGGCGGGTCATCTGACCCGCCCTTTCTTTACGCCGTTTGGATTAAATAGTACTCCTTATTGAATCCACCAGGTGAGACCCATACCCGTTCCGAAACCAATCCGGAAGGGATCAAAATCCAGGTCCGTCCTCAAATGCACATTGGCTGAAAAGGACGACGCAATAAAGTATTCTGCACCGTACACCGCATTCAGCGTTAAGTTCGAGCTATCAAACGGTCCGCTTGAGGTGCTGGTAAAATTGAATCCACCACCGAGGTAAGTGGCAAGGTTCGCCTGTGCCGGCTGATATAACCACGCACCTCCGTTGATACCAAACATGGTATAATCGTCCCCGAATCCAAGATTCAATCCGGCATTCACACGAAGATTATTTGATAACATATAGGAAGCACTGACGCCGCTTCCATTGGTTGTCAGGCCAAGCTGCCCCTCATTAGGTTGCGCATTTGTGTTAACAGGTAGCGTCAGTGCCACAAACAATCCCATTGTGATGACGTATTTCACTAATCGATTCATCGTTCCTCCCATAGTGTTCGTTTTGTATTCCGGTTTAGGTGTCAAATTCCAACACCAAGTTGGATGACATGACTAAATTCGGGATTCCAGCCGAGACTTGCACCCATTTCTTGGCCAAAATAGGCATAATCCAGGTGGAGAAGGAACAGATTGATACCAAATCCGGTGGTAACGTACCCCTGATTCAGCCCTGCACGCAGTCGAAGAAGCGGCAATCCGACTTCCGCACCGAAGTGCAGACGCTGGAACAAGGAGGTCCCCTGGGAATTGAATGCGTCCCTGATATCCATCGCCACAACTGCGGATCGAAGAACCGGCAGGTCTGAGAGCATTGAGACGTTATAGGCGCCGCCGATATTAATCCGCATCGGCAGTTCTTGAACACCCAGGGACCCGATATCCTGAATATGCAGGCCAACCGTAAGGTTCGGCGCCGGGGAACTCAACACACCCACATCAAATAAAACACCAGTCAGTGGATCAGGGAGTGTATCCAGCATGGTTTGAGACAGGCCGGATGGATCCTGAGCATCCTGGGCATTCATCTTGATGGCTTCGATTTCATACCGCATCACATATTTTGCCGTAATCCCTGCGTGCATGGAATTGACACCCGGTACGGAAATTTCACGTCCATATCCGACAGCGCCAACGGCGTCCAGATAGCCCTTGGTATAAATACGCGGAACGTAGATCCCTTTGTCCAGGCGGACATCCGGTTTGAACTCAGTGTAAGCCGCGAAACCCAGGTTCAACATGGTGAGTGCTACCTGTGGACCGAGCCGCAAACCAACGTAGCGATCGTCAAATGGGTCCATATCCTGCAGGAACCGACTGGCCTCTTGATCCGAAAGATTTTCAAAATCACTAAAGTTGTCAACATTATCCTGGATAAATGTCGCTGCATTCAGGAACCGCTGATTCACGGCAGCTTGCATTCCCAAAATTTCCAGGTTAAATCCGCTGATACTCAGGCCGGCCGGATTGTACGACATTGCTGAGGGGCCGGTGGCCAATGCGGTATAGGCGTTCCCCATGCCCATGGCCCGAATATCGGGGCGATAGACCGCCCGCTGGGCGTAGATGGAATCAACAATCAGGATCCCAAAAACCACTAGAAAAACCGTAAATATGATTCGTAAGCGTTGCATTTGAAGGCTCCTTTATTCTGAAATTATGGACAGTTGAAGCTTCGGGCATCTTCATCAATTAGTCCGTCACCATCATCGTCAATACCGTTGAGACATTCTTCGTCGACGGCGCCATCGCCATCATTGTCCCCTTCACCCGGGTTGCCCGGCACGCCGGAGTTGATATAGTAAAAGTTGGCAGTGGCGCTCACATCGTTTATCAGCTGATCTATCGCTTCGGTATCGACACCACTCGTCGTATCACCAAGGATATCGGTAATTAATGAACCGGCATCGTTCATCAGCGTGCCGACGTTGTCAATCATAGAGTTGAGAGCATCCGGGTTATTTTGAAGCGAGTCCAAATCTTCGATGGTAACCTGTCCGCCCGGATTGAGGAAAACGTCGAGATTGATATCCTGACTGTTGATGGCACCATCGTTATTTGTGTCTTTAAAGCTCAGAATGCCGCTGGTCGCGGTCGCCATAGTGAGATCCAGGTTGATATCCTGCCGCGTGAACCGGCCACTGTATGTCCCGTCTGCAATCGGCTTCAGATTTCTGAGAATTGTATTATTGGCTTGGTACAAAATGTTTGAGGAATCCTTGCTCATATCCATAAATGGAAGATTCTGGCTCGAGGTACTCCCGCTCTGAAGGCCGGCAAGCTTCCGACTAAGGATAATTGCGTTGAAACCCGATGCATGGAGGGTTGCTTTAGAATGGTAATAGCGGGCGGCGGTACTGGTGGAATCGTTCTCCATCGCTGCCGCAAATTTTTCCCTGGCACCTTCGTAGTCGCCGTCATTCATGAGAGTCCGTCCCTCTTCAATCAGGCTGGCTTCAGTTTGATCCGGAGCGGAGAAACTAAAGATGTTTTTCTCGCACTGATTTAATAACAGTCCAGCGCACAGAATGCACACTGCTGTCAAGATTGTTCCTCTGTTCATGTCATTCCTCCATTGTTCATTTATTTTGATTATACATAAATCTCAGTCAGGCCGACCGATAAAATGGCTAGTTATCATAGTAAATATAGTTCATTGTAAGTCCCGTCGACGGGTGGTTGGATAAAATCTGATTAAATTATAATCGTTTTTCTTTCGGAGTGAAAAAGAGGTATCAGCACCAATACCAAAATCCCATGAAAAATTTGGAACAAAATATTTTACAATTTTTGTCATCTATAAAGTAGAGTTTTTATTTAAATAAAAACGATCTCTAAGGCTAATCGATATGAAACACCGCAAAGGCCTGTACTAAGACAAGGCCTTCGCAGGTTCCATAATCCATCTTTAGTTAATGGCGTATTGGACCCCAACTCCGATACTGTACCACGCAACACTGAGGGTATATGTATCGGTGGAAAAGGAGGCAAACCGATAGCGTCCTTCACCCAGGATTGAGATATTGTCATTGATGTAATACCGTGCACCAGCTCCGGCGCCAAATGCGATTTTGGAACTGGATTCGTCGCCGGCTTTGAAGGTGACGAAGGTCGGGCCGGCCATGGCAAAGGAATCGAAATTCTCTTCACCGAGGATATTTTCCAGGAATCCCGGGCTGACTTTTCGATGGTACGTTCCCCAGGCGTCGATGACGGTGAACGACCAGTCGACTGTACCGGAACCGTAGCTCTGGATATTAATCGCCGGCATGACGCCGAATTTCTTCGTGATCCCATATTCAAAATTCGCCCCGAATCCGGTGCCGAGGCCGGACAGGTTAAAACCAGCGCCGCCGACCATTTTCCCACCATCGAAAAATATCTTAGCGGGATCCATCTGTTGGGCCTGGACCAGGAACGGTACCATGACCAGGGTAAGTACGCCAATCCACTTCTTCATTTGTTTCTCCTTGTTGTGTGTTTTTGAACGTGAACAGGGCAGTGGGATTACTCCCCGGGCTTTTTATCCCGGGGATGCCCATCATGTGTTCGCTTTGCAGGTGTAATCCTGACATCCATCAGGACTTGGGGAGCACCGATCACCAGTTTGACCGGAATATTTTGTAATATCTCCACTACTGTCTCTTTGTCGGTAGCGGTCATAATGTTGTAACCTTCACGAGCAAACATTTCTCGAATTTTTCGCAGCTCGTCCAGATCGGACTCAACGATTAGTAGGTGTTTCTCCATAAGCGATCAGTACCCTCTGATTCAATCGTGACTGATAAATAAGGGCAACGGCAGGGGATGATGGGAGGGCATCCACCTACCGTTTTTGGAGGGGCACCCTTATTCTGTTTGTGGTAAGTCGTAATTCATTTGATTTTGGTATCACAATTTGTTTTGTCTTGTTACAACTAATTCAAAGAGCGTACCAATCTTCAGCGCTCAACTGTAAGTCGCTGATATATAGTCAATTATTAATTTTTACGAGAAATAGAAGGGAAAGAGATGTTGGAATAGTGCAACACCTGAAATACTAACTGTTGCGAAAAACCAACAGTTAGTCAGTAATGTTTAGTTGGGAGAGGAGCTTGTGCAGGTGGGATCGGTTAATACCGAGGATTTCTGCTGCCTCGGTTTTGGATTCGGTTCGTTTCAGCGTCTTTTTGATATAATATCGGCGAAATGATTCTTCCGCATCCCGGAGGGACTGATCCGGTGCGGTATAGCTTTCGGTTTTGGTCTGCTTCACCTGTTCCTTAGGAAGATCTGATACCTGGATTTTGTTGTCTTTGGCCAGGACAACACATCGTTGGATAACATTGGATAATTCCCGGATATTGCCCGGCCAGTGATATTCTTCCAGCAGATGAAGTACCTCTTCGCTGATTTCCGGTGGTTCGTCATCAGACGAGAATTCTTGCAGGAAATAGTCAACAAGTTCAGTTATATCTTCCTTCCGTTCTGACAGGGATGGCATATACAGTTCAAAGACCTTCAGCCGGTAATACAGATCTTCACGGAATTCGCCTGTCTTGACTAACTGCGGAATATCCTTATTGGTTGCGGCGATAAATCTGGTGTCTATGGTGTTGGTTTCCACGCCGCCGAGCCGCTCTACTTCGCCGGTTTGAATAATACGGAGCAGTTTTGCCTGCAGTGCGACAGGCATTTCACCGATTTCATTCAGGAAAACGGTCCCCCCATCCGCCAATTCCAGTTTGCCTGGTTTGGATTGGGTGGCACCGGTGAAGGCTCCCTTTTCATAGCCGAACAGCTCTGATTCAAGGAGATCTCCCGGGATCGCCCCGCAATCTATGGTAATAAATGCTTTTTTACTTCTGGGGCTGTTCAGATGAATAGTTTGAGCCAGCAGATCCTTCCCCGTACCGCTCTCACCCAGGATAACTACTGGCGCATCTGTCGGCGCAATCTTCGCGGCGAGTTTCAGAATTTCAAACAACTTCGGACTTGAGCCAATGATATCCTCACAGTCGAACTGATCGCGTAAATCGGAAAATTTCAGCGTGGAATCAGCAAGCAGATCCTGCTGGAACTGATCAAACCGCCTGGAAGTTTGCAGGCCGAAAACAATCTGCTTGGCAAACGAGAGGAGATAGGAGAGATCCCGTTCCGTGAACGGATTCTTCTTGTCCCGCCGATCGAGATAAACAGCACCGCACACCATATCTTCATGGAGAAGCGGAACGCACATCACCGCTGAAATTCCCAGCCGAATTACGCTGGATTGCGCCGCGATCCGGTTGCTGGAACCTTTATCCTGCGTTGTAACCGGTTCGGCATTTTCCATAGCGTCCAGGATAACGGTCCGACTGACCTCCTCGGCATCCGGTCGATCTTCCAGCAGCATATTATAGGCGGATACGGTCTCTGTCCTACCGGACTGATCGACCAGGATGATGAAACCGGCATCGGCATCCAGTTCGTTTACTACCACGTCAATGGCTTTTTCCAACAAACTTTTTACTTCTAATTCAGCAGAGAAGGTGATGCCTGCACTGTACAGCACCTCCAATCGCCGCTTTTCTTCGCGCAGCCATTCAGTAGTTTCCTGGAGATTGCCACTTTCGGCTTGAAAACGCTTTAGTTGCTGGGAGATCTCCTGTTGGGTCCGGAGCAGTTTCGAATATATAGCATGGAGCGCCTTCAGTTCTGATTCACCGGCTGTATTCTCCAACGATTGCTCCAGCGCGGTAAAGTCAGCTGTCAATTCGCTGAATCGCTCCTGTAACAGAGTTTGAAAGGATTGGTAATCGACTGTACGATCAGGCATTGTGGTTTTAATTTGCTCTAAATTCTGTCGTTAAAAGGTTTGATATCGGTTTGAAACGTGTGAATATATAAATATTATACTGTCACCATACATATACAAACGGAAATTCCCGCCAAATAGTCCTCTCCCATGGAAATAGCATTCCGGGTTTATCACAATTTTTCTAGTACAGAAACAATTTCGTCCATGGTTTGATACCGATCATCAGGCGACTTCGCTATACATTTGGCAACGATGTCATCCACATCCGTGGGAATGTCCGACCGCAGGGAAGACGGCGCCGCCGGATGGGTATTAAAGATGGCATGGATAACGGCCATTTCATTTGCACCGGTGAACGGGAGCTGGTTTGTGAGGAGCTCGTACAGAATGACTCCCAGCGAAAATATATCTGATCGGGTATCCGGATCGACACTCGTGATCTGTTCCGGTGCCACGTATCCAAGGGTACCGACGACCGTTCCCAGGGACGTCATCATTGTGACCAGGGGCGTTTTGGACAAGCCAAAGTCCATAATCCGCAAAACGCCGTTACCGTCTATCATAATATTGCCGCTCTTAAGATCTCGGTGGATTATATTCCGGGCGTGGATAGCAGAGAGCCCTGCACCGATCTGCAGTGTAAAATCAATAATCCGGGAGAGTTCCAAAGGATGTTGTACCTGCAAAAAGTCGTGCAATGTGCCACCCTCCAGGTATTCCATGGCCAGAAAGCCCTGATTTCGGGATTCCCCGTATTCCAGTATCCGGACGATATGCGGATGATCAAAATCCGAGAGCAATCGTCCTTCCCCTGTAAGACGCTTTCGGTTCTGTGGATCTTCCAGAAGCGCATCGTGTAAAATTTTAATCGCCACCGTTTCTCTGGAATGAATATCCGTAGCTCTGTACACCTTGCCCATCCCGCCTTCACCTACTAACTGTTCCAATTTGTAATGCGAGACAAACTGCGAATCCCGATACCGTAGCACCTGTCGGGCGGCGGCAATGGACCCGGCACTATACAGGAGAACTCCACCAAGCGCAAGGCTTGCAGAGACCATTTCAGGCTGCAGAATGGAGAAGTGAGTTATCATAAAGTAGAGAAGGAGTGCCGGTATGGAAAAATACCACTTGGTCACGAAGCGTTTTGCCTCCAATCGTAGACCGATAAAAATACTCCCAGCGATAATCAGAAGTAGCATCAACAGGTTTACCCAGTGCGAAGACCAGCGAATCATCCGAAAGGTGCGTTGGATAGATTGGAAGGTAAGGATTCCGATATGTGCCAGGAGTTTTGATTCGCGTATGGTTACTGTTTCGCCGGGATGCAGATTTTTCCGTTCAACCGTCTTCCCGCTAGGAAAGTGGATCCTGGCGGAATATGAATTTCCGGGCCGGACGCCAAAGTGAGCCTCTCCCATGTATTGGCCGGTGAGCGGACTGCCGCCTAATCCAATTTCTCTTCGCTGGATTAACCCACTTGACCGGCCATTCGATGGAAGCAATTCAATCCTTGCCCCGATAGCGTCCCTGTTACTCACATTACCAACGGGCCGAATCTTTATGAATTGCCTGTTATTCAGATTATTCCTGAACAGGGCAGCACGGACTCCCTGCCCAAAACTCACCCGGGAGCTGCCGATAAACATATCCTGATCGCCGTCATCATCATAATCGGCGAATGTCGGTGTCCCGGCAAAGGCGATCCCGACCCGGTTGCTAATCTCCGTAAAAACCATGCCCGGCTCATTTAAATAGAGTTTACCACCGAGGCCGACATCAGGCCAGCCGTCGTTGTTTACATCCGCGATATTGACGATGCCATTATTCGGCTCGGGACTGATAAAAACTTTCGTAAAGCCGGCCTGCTCACCGACATTGGTAAAACTACCATCCGGCTCCTGTTGTAAAATCCAGGAAGGCGCTTTCTGGTTGTAAACGAAGATGTCTGTCCGGTTATCATTGTTCAGATCTGCCGGAACCGTTACTGTCGGTAAAACGGATAGCCCCCCCGGACTCACAAAGCTGGAATCCACATATCGTTGAAATTGCAGCTCGCCCCGGTTGTAGTAGATCTCGAACAGATAGCCGTCTACCGCTCGCTGGTAAGCCAGCAGGATATCTACTCGTCCGTCATTGTCAAAATCGCTGAAAGTGGCGCCGTATGAACGGTGTCCAGGAGGTTTTGTGATACCGGTTGATGGGAACACATCCGTAAAACGTCCGGTTCCGTCTCCCTGAAAGAGCATATCCCGGTTGTCGTAATTCGAAATGTAGAGATCCAGGTTGCCGTCATTATCAAGATCGACGAACCGAGCGGAATTATTGGCAGTCGGCTCGACAGGTTGCAGCGTCAACCGGCTTTGATGAGTGTAATCAATATATTTGCCAGATCCGGTGCCGAGGTACAGCCGGAATTGGTTCTGATCCAGGAGGAAAAACAGATCTTGGTTTCCATCGTTGTTTACGTCACCCACCGAGGAAACATTTGCGCCAAGGGGGGCGTCCATCAAATTTGTTTCACCGGTGATCTCCCCAAACCGATCGCTTGGAGTATTATCGTAGACCAGATTGGGGCTGTCCTTTTCCAGAACCAGGAGATCCGGCCGATACCGATCCTCCCGGGGATAAAAGATCCCGGCTTCACCGGAGCGGCGAAGCGAGGCATTCTCCGTCACATCGGAGAACGAAAATCCCAGTGTTTGCGCGTTGGTGTAGATTCCCCGGTCACCAATAATCCATAGATCGTAACCGCCCGACTCGTTCCGCACCCCATCGATATCTCTAAGATCGTCGCCAAATGGCTCCAGGCTCCGATCCGGTGTCCAGGTTCCGTTATTCAGAGTGAGGAATGTATTGTTCATACCAACGATCCAGGCGCTATCCCGGCTCACCGCACGGACAGCCTGGAGGTTGTCACGGGTCACAATCGGCAGCCGCTGCCATTTCCTCCCGTCATACTGCAAGATTGTACCCTTTTCACCAACTGCCCAGGCAAATTCTGCATCAATGACATCCACGTCGTACAATTGAAAGGTGACTGGAGATTCGATCTGAATCCAGGCTTCATTTTCGTACCGTAAGATTATTCCGTCCCGGCCAACTGCCCCGCCGGATTCGGGCGTGAGCATAGAGAGGCCGTTCAGGTCGCCCTCGAAAAAATCATCGGATCCGGTATTATGTACCGGACTCTCTACAGCATACCACTGCGCACCATTGTACCTGAGAATGTGCCCCTGCTGGCCGACCATCCAGGCGGTACCATCCGGAAATACCTGCCAATCCTTCCACATGGCGTAATCCACTGCGTCCCACATGACAGGCGGGAGTGAAATCTCTCTTTGAATGTCCGGAGTAATGGCTGTGTGCACAGGCCGGTAATCGCCGAAATGCACGAGATGGTTAACCGACCAGATTGTGGTTGAGTCATACTGCGCTACTAACGGAAAATCCGAGTAGGGAAAGGCGAGTACTGACGTCCATACCTCCCCATTAAACCGATACACCTGACCGGAGACATCCTCGCCACGACCCCGGGAAATAGCCACCCCATTTTTGGGATTCTCCATCCGCAGCATAGCGCCGAGTTCCACCGGTAGCTGGCGGTACCAGACGGATGCCTGTACAGTTTCTGCCAGGCACATTCCGGACAGCAGAACGATAGAGAGAATGCCCTGGACCCATAAATACGAAATTTTCATACCTGTCGAATATCTTTGTGTAATAGAGGGAAGGTTGAAAAGTCAATCGCCGTAATATTAGCATTTCGGATTCGTATGTCCACTCTTTTCCTGAAATTCAGGTAATAGAAATGATATCCCGTCCCGGTGATTTGAATACTGCTTTACTCTTTCGGCGGTTCTTTCTAAGATTCGGCTAATCAATTATCCCGGATTCTATAATGATCGAAATGAACCATATACGGAAGCGGATCCAGAACCATGTTCCACGGCAGCTGGCCGCTATGGATCTGGTCCGGGCAGCAGTATTAATCCCGATTGTGGAGAGTGAAGACAATCTGGAAATTCTGCTTACTGTCCGGACGGATGAGGTTGAACATCACAAGGGGCAGGTCGCATTTCCCGGCGGTGCAGTGGAACCTCAGGACGCCGATGTGCGGGAGACTGCGCTTCGGGAGACCCGGGAAGAAATAGCCCTTACCCCGGATCAAATTGAGGTCATAGGCCGGATCGATGATCTCTGGACGCCAACCGGCTTTATTGTGTCACCATTCATCGGATACGTCCCGATGTTGCCGGAACTCACCATGGAGCCGGGAGAGGTTTCGGATTATTTTACCGTGCCGCTGGATTTTTTTATGCATGATGCCAACGGTTATACAAAAAAGTACCCCCGAGGAGATACTGAGGTGGATGTTTGGTTTTATGAATATAATTCCTATAAAGTCTGGGGGGTAACCGCCTTTATCATTCGGAACCTGAAAAGCATTCTGGAACCTTAATACGGCAGGGCTTTTTTGTTGCTCATTAATTGATTTTCAATGGGCATCAGAGTAATTTTCAATAATAAAACGGAGTACAGAGTTTATGCGGCATACCATTAAATTATATTCCATCCCTCTTTGGCCATTTGTGAAAAATGTATTTATCGTGAGTTTAACTGTTTTTATTCTGGGGACATTATTGTTTGGGATCTTCTGGCTTGGATTATTTCGACAATTTGCCATGTACATGCCCGATTCCGGAGTAGCATTTCAACCGGATGCATTCCAGAATATTGGCGGTTTGTTCGTTATGGTTTTCTCTGTCTTCAACGGCGTAATAGGAAGCGTTTTATTTACCGTATTCGCAGGGGTTGGCGCACTGATGTACAATTGGGTTAATGCCCGGTCGGGCGGATTCGAATTTGAGATCTCACTGCCCGATTCATTCCGTACGGAGGTGCAGTCCGGCAGCCAGTCGGAAGTAACGACAACTTCTATGGAGGTTCCGGAAACCAAAGTTGAACAATCCGAAACTGAAAAGGACACACCCAAGACCAATGACAGCACCTGAGCAGGAAACCCGCGTCCGATTTGCTCCAAGTCCCACCGGCTACCTCCACGTTGGTGGTGCCCGTACGGCCATCTTTAACTGGCTATATGCCCGGCAGCATCAGGGGAAATTCCTGGTGCGTATCGAAGACACCGATGTGGAGCGTTCAGACCCCAAAATGGTGGAAAATATCCTGGAGAGCATGGAATGGCTGGGGCTCGCCGCCGATGAGGAGATCGTTTATCAGTCTGACAATCAAGGGGCGCATCGAAGTGCGGTGGATGCTTTGCTGGAGACGGGGAAGGCCTACCGCTGTTTCTGCACACCGGAGGAATTGAAGCGGAAACGACTGGCTGCGGGCGAGAAGGACCAGGAGAGTTACCAGTACGATGGAACCTGCCGGAATTTGTCAAACGAAGAAATTCAGGAACATTTGGAAAGTGAGAACCCGTATGCTGTCAGGTTTCGTGTGGAACAGGGATGGATCAACTTTAAGGATCGCGTGTATAAGAAAATTTCGGTGAACACTGAGGAAATCGACGATTTTATTATCCAGCGGCGGGACGGCACGCCGGTGTATCAGCTCGCTGTTGTGGTGGATGACGCCAATATGGGAATTACGAACGTTATCCGCGGGAAGGATCATCTCTCCAATACGCCGAAGCAAATATTATTGTACAAAGCGCTGGATTATCCGGTCCCGAAATTTGCGCATTTGCCGCTGATTTTGGGCTCCGACGGGAAACGGTTGAGTAAGCGTCACGGTGCCACAGCGGTGAATGAATACCGGGATAAAGGATATCTCCGGCCGGCCATGCTCAATTATTTAGCATTACTGGGATGGACACCCAAAGGCAACCAGGAGATTTTGCTTCCGGATGAACTTATCGAACAGTTTGATCTGCTTCGCGTCTCCAAAGCAGAAGCGGCCTTCGACGAGAAAAAACTCAGGTGGGTCAATGAGCAGCACATTTCCAAAGCCGATACAGCCGAATTGCTTCCCCTTGTGAAAAGGGAATTGGCGGAGGAACAGATAATTGCGGGAGATGGTGCTAATTCGGAATATTTGACCGAAGTCATCACGTTGCTGAAATCCCGAATGAAAACCATCTCAGATTTTGGAGAATATGGCAGATATTTCTGGAACGCTCCGGCAGAGTTTGACCGGGAAGCCGTGGAAAAATTTTGGCCGAACAACACGGTGAACAACCGGATGAAGGTCTGGTTAGGGGAGGCAAAGGAAATTGAACCCTGGAATCCGGAAGAGATTGAAAAGGTGCTGCGAGATACAGCGGACTCCCTGGATGTCGGCGCCGGAAAACTCATTCATCCGACACGCCTGGCGATCACCGGCATGGGAGTGAGTCCGGGGATATTCCAGGTTATTGAACTCATTGGACAGGACCAACTAATTTCGCGAATCGAGTACGCCCTTGAAAATTTACCGCTCTAACATCTATGCTATTTGTTTGCTTTTGCTCTTAGGGTTCGCTATACCCGGCAATGTTTCTGCGCAGTCAACACACCTCGTGTATTTTATGGATTTTACTAACAGGGAGATGGAGACGGATTATTCTGAACTCCAGCAAACTTTGACGGCAGAAGGGAAAAATCGGCTTTACGATGTTGCCGGCATTTCCAAATTAAAGCAATCGACATTTCATCAGGTGATGCAGCAATCCAGGGCTGGTGATGAGAAAAGGCACGAATCCGATGTGATGTTTGCACTGGTTAACGAATTTGAGGTAACCGAGACCGGAGAGCTCCAGCTGATTGGGGAATTCCTGGCGCTGGGCACTCTTGAATCTCAGGGACTCGTTGAGATATCCGGAACTCCGGACCAGCCGGTTGAGGCTGTACAGCGCTACATCGATAAAGTTGTCCGCCACATTGTTGGACGCATCCAGACGCCGCAGCCAGCGGAGGCAAGCAAGAGACCGGAAGTTAAATCGGTACCTTCCCCGTCCTCACCATCTGTGGAACGGGATTTTTCGGGGCGGGCAAAAGATTATGAGTCCCCGTCGGAAAGAGACAACCCGATGGCGGTGGTGAATCAGACAATCGAAACGCTCATGACTCTGCTTCGTTCGGATTCTCTTTACAGGTTTACGGCCCGTGATATCTCAATGAAGGCAACGTCGGGGAGCGGATCGGGGTACGAGGTTTGGATGCCTGTCATCCTGGAACCTGGCGATTCTCTGCGGCTATTTCTCCGACATAATCGATTTGTCAAGTGTGATGGTGAATACTGTATTGTGACATTACCAGCGCTCACGGTGGAAAGCGCACAGCCCGAATTCCGGGAGATGTTGCGGCACGGTTACGGGGAACAAACAGTCCGTGCCGCACTTTTCACGCCGGCCGGGGACAGGATTCAACCTTCCGGGCATCCCCAGTATCTGAAAAAAGATGACGAGTATAATAGTCTCGGTGCAAGAGCCTTTAGTCCGATGCATCTGGTACAGACCGGCCGTCAGATCAAGATTTATTTCTTGGCGGAACAGCAGTCTCTGGAGGTGGTAGTACCAGTCGATCTCGGCGATTCAGAGCGAATCGACCGGGTGAAGGTGGGGCTGGAACCGTAAACGAAGTGTAAGCCGAAAACTGTATCCGCTCGCTGAAACCCGGTTTCATCGGACTTCAAGCGGAGAATACTCACTAATTATATGTCATAAAAAAAGCGCCCCGGCTGGGCCGGGACGCTTTCATAGAAATCAGCGAAAATTAACGAGTCGTCAGTCGACTATCGCTTATTTCTGCGTGAACGACGCCGCTGACGTCGGATGGCTTTCGCTCGTTTCATCCGCTTCTCATCGCTGGGCTTCATATAGTAGGAATGCTGCTTGATTTCCTTAAAGATGCCCGCCTTCTGAAACTTCTTCTGGAAGCGGCGCATAGCGCGCTCGAGCGATTCATCCTTACGAACGTTAACTTCGATCATGTACTGTTCACCTCCTAAAGGCGTGTGCTGTGATGCTGGTTTATCCTAAGTATTGACGGAGACCTTTGCTCCGGGATTTATGCCGTAGCCGTCGCAGGGCTTTTTCCTTTATCTGGCGAATCCGTTCGCGGGTCAAGCCGAACTCATCACCGATTTCGTTGAGCGTGAGCGCGTAATCGCGACCGATACCAAAATACATCTCCAGCACGGTGCGTTCCCGTTCGCTCAGCGTGCCGAGCGCATCCATGACTTCCTGCTTCAGGGATTCACTCATCAGATCTTCATCGGGCTCTTCGCCCTCGTTGTCCTCAATCACGTCCATCAGCGAATTGGACTCGCCGTCGCGAAACGGTTTATCCAGCGAATAGTGCCGGCGGGAAATCTGGATAGCGTCCGAGACCTCTTCCGGTTTCATGTCCAGCTCGTCGGCGATTTCACCCGGCCGCGGTTTCCGCTTGAGATCGTGCTGCAATTTTTCCGAGGCCTTGGAAATCTTAGTAATATTTCCAACCCGGTTCAGCGGCAGCCGGATAATCCGGGAGTGTTCAGCCAGTGCCTGGAGTATGGACTGGCGAATCCACCAAACGGCATACGATATAAACTTGAATCCGCGAGTTTCATCAAATCGATGGGCGGCTTTAATGAGGCCCAGGTTGCCTTCGTTAATCAGATCAGACAGCGGAAGCCCCTGTCCCTGATAATCTTTGGCCACACTCACCACAAACCGCAGGTTGGCGGTGGTAAGCTTTTCCAGCGCTTCCTGGGAGCCTTCCTTCACCTTTTTGGCCACTGCAATTTCTTCCTCGGGCGACAGTGGTTCATATTGCCCAATTTCTTCCAGGTACTTACTGAGAGATCGATTGGTGCGATCTCTGACACCCGAATCCTTTTTTGCCATAGGCGATTACCCCCTTCTATAATTCCTCTTTGCTTTGCATTCTATAATGATAATGTGATGGCCCTTAATTGTCAAGCCGACATTCGATTCTTTAGTGTACTCGAAACCCAGTCACTTTATCATTTGGATGGGTACGGTATGCATTTGTTACATTTGGTCGAATAATTAAGGCAGAACCGCCGGAAAATCAATGGTCTTTGAACAGGCAGTTGATACCGATCATTTGGAATTCTGTTCCTGACATTTATGCTTCCCGTTGAATGAGAGAATTTTAGCAACAAACAGAGGGCCCAATCTTATGCCCCAGTCCTCGATAAAGAAAATATTGATTGTGAGTATTACCCTGCTAGCAACTCTGCCGATCGCCGGACAACAGGTAACGAATACAGCCGAATTACAACAATTATCCCAGCGATGGGAGGATCTGTCCGAGACTCGGCGGGCAGAGGCCAGGGCTGTAGCACGATCCAGGGGCTGGCCGATCAGAAAAAGACTCTCCACCGGAAAGATCATTGAGATTATGCGACTGAGCGATTCCGGAATGCCGGTCTACGTGGCAACCCAGGCACTCACCGCAGCGACCTCGATCTCGACCGATGACGTTTGGCCTGGCGGATGGATCGGTTCGGGGCTGACGGGCAACAGTATGCTCATTGGTGAATGGGACGCCGGAAAGGTATTGTCATCGCACATCGAGTTCGGCGGGCGTGCAATCCAGGCGGATACGGCGAGTTCGGTAAATTCACACGCCACACACGTCGCCGGGATATTGGCAGCTGCCGGTATTGATTCTCTGGCACGGGGGATGAGTTACGAAGCAGCTCTCGATGTCTATAAATGGGACGAAGACGCCGGCGAAATGGCCGATGCGGCCAGCAACGGACTGATCATTTCCAATCATTCCTATGGTCAGGTGGTTGGCTGGGGGTACGATTATCGCGATGACGATCTGTGGGCCTGGTTCGGAGATACCACGGTGAGTGAACAGGAAGATTTTCGGTTCGGGTTCTACACACCGCAAGCCAGCCGGTGGGACGAGATTGCCAGGAATGCACCGAACTATCTTATCGTAAAGGTGACCGGAAACGATAGGTATCAATCCGGACCGGAGAATGAGGGAGAACCCTATTGGGTCTATGCCGGTGATGACGGGTGGCGGAAGGACTCAACCACTACCCGGAACCCGGACGGCGATTATGATTCCGTCCTTCCGGTGGCTACCGCCAAAAATGTGTTGACCGTGGGATCGGTCGGAACCGTGGAAGACGGTTATCACGGTCCGGAAGATGTGGTCATGACGTCCTATAGCACCTGGGGGCCAACTGATGATGGGAGGATCAAGCCGGACCTGGTTGCTGATGGAACTCAGGTCTATTCCACGGATGTTGCCAGTGATACGAGTTATTCTTACTCCTCCGGAACATCAATGGCAACACCGAGCGTCGCTGGATCCATGGCTCTTATACAACAGTTATACCAAAACGAACACAGCGGGGAGACACCCCGCTCGGCCACAATGAAAGCGCTGGCTATCCATACGGCGGATGAGCCGAACGAGGTGCCTGGCCCGGATTATCGTTTTGGTTGGGGGCTACTGAATACCGGAAGCGCCGCACAAGTGATATTGAATGAAAACAGCGGGCATCAAATTGTCGAAAGTACTCTTTCATTATTAGAAAGCAGCTATTCAACGACGGTACAATCCGTGGGAGATGCACCGTTAACTGCCACACTGGTCTGGACCGATCCCAGGGGAAATGCTCCCGAGCCGGCTGTTGATCCGACGCAATCCGTACTTGTGAATGATCTGGATCTTAGGGTTTCGGATGGTGATAATGCATATGCTCCATATGTTATGAATCCCTCATCGCCCTCTCAGGCACCAACCACTGGCGATAATACAACAGATAACGTGGAACAGGTTAATATCCGGAATCCCGAGGCGACTCAGTATACGGTGACCGTTGATCATAAAGGAAGTCTCGCGGGGGGAGACCAGAACTTTTCGCTCATCATCAGTACCGGCACCATCCCAACACGAACTGTTGCGGGTCCCGCCAGGAGACCGGAACAGATTTCTTTGGGAGACAATTATCCGAATCCATTCAATCCTGAAACGTCAATCAGTTATCAGTTGCCGGAAAAAGCCCGCGTGAGTCTTACCGTCTTTGATATCCGGGGGACTACAATTCAAACGCTTGTGGAGGAGACTCAATCATCCGGAAGCCATACTGTCCAGTGGGATGGTACTAGTCGCAGCGGTGAGCAGGTGTCTAGCGGAGTTTACTTTTACCGCCTTCAAACCGGTGATCGCCGGTTAACGAAAAAAATGGTACTAACCAGATAATCCCCGTGACCGTTATATCGGGAATGAAGATGCCTTCCATGCCTTTTCTTCGACTGGCTTAGGCTGACTCCTGTGTGGACTAGACGATATTCCAGGCAATACCGAACACCACTGGCCCCCGGGGAACCGACAGGCGCTCAGTGTGAAAATCTACCCATAGTAGACCGGGGATTTTCTACCAGTGAAGATGTTTGTTGCCGGATTAGTTCCCTCCTTTCTCAGTCAAGCGTTCGTAAAAATCATAGCCCAAAATTTTGAAGACCTGGGACGAAAGAAAATTTAAAATCTGAAAATATTACTGAGGTTCCCGGATAGATGATAAAAGGAGATTAAGGGAACAACCAGAAACCTATTATAAAAATAAAAGCCCTGTGAGTAGGTTCTCACAGGGCTTTGCAGAGTGGCGCCTCTCGGAATCGAACCAAGGACACGCGGATTTTCAGTCCACTGCTCTACCGACTGAGCTAAGGCGCCACAAATTTATTTCGGGTCTTTTTCTCAAAGAGCGCAAAAATATACAGCGCTATTCGGCACGATGCAATTATTGATTCGAAATTTTTTCTATGCGGCCGCATATTCACGATGGACGCAAGGCGGTCAGATTATTTCGCTTGCGAGCCCATAAGGTTTCGTCTATTTTTTTTACTATTATAAAACGAGATGCGTGGGGCGTGACAGCAATGGAGTAGATAGCGAGGAGGCTTCATACGGCAATGGGACTGCAGGTACTGATCGTAGATGATAACAAAAATATATGTACATTACTAGAAGATATCTTATCGCTTGACAATCATACAAGTGCGGTTGCTAACGATGGAAAAGCCGCCAAAGCAGCACTTGAAAACGGAAAATATGATGTAGTGTTTTGCGACCTAACCCTCCCGGATATTTCCGGATGGGACATTGTGCAGCACATCAAAGACAATACTCCGGAAACGGAAGTCGTAATCATTTCTGGCATGGGTGATTCCATTGACCAGGAAAAATTATCCGAACACAATATCGACAATGTCATCCATAAACCGTTCCAAATTACTGACGTCCAATCAGTCCTCGCGGATTTACAATAAACTGCCGTCCGATGGCGTCTGCGCCGATGTTTTAAATATATTTATCTCTCCTCCTTTCATTTTTTATTGTTTTCCTCCAAATACCGCTTGACAGGTTCAGATTCTAATTAGTAATTTTAGCACTCAATTGATGAGAGTGATAACAAACATATTAACCACATTTGTAGAGCCGGCGAGTAAACACCGGGATAATCTATTTCTTTTTAATATGTAACCTGAGCAAACTGAGATACTCAAAAGGAGGAGTGTATGAATATTAAACCATTAGCAGATCGGGTGGTTGTAAAACCGTCCGAAGCCGAAGAAAAGACAGAAGGTGGCATCATTGTGCCGGATTCGGCGAAAGAAAAGCCGCAAAAGGGAGAAGTTGTTGCTGTCGGACCGGGGAAAAAATCGGACGCCGGTGAAAGTATCCCGCTGGAGGTCAGCGAGGGCGACAATGTTTTGTATGGAAAATATTCCGGGACAGAAATCACGTTGGATGGCGCGGAATATATGATTATGCGTGAAAGCGATATTCTGGCAATTATTTAACTAAGCAGGCCAGAAGAGATTAATCTGAAGATAAGACGAATATTCGAAGGAGGAAGAATCTATGGGTAAAGTAATTAAATATGACGCTCAGGCGCGGGATGCGCTAAAGAAGGGCGTCGACAAGCTGGCGAACGCCGTAAAGGTGACGCTAGGCCCCAAGGGCCGGAACGTCATTCTGGAAAAATCTTTTGGTGCACCCACGGTAACCAAAGATGGCGTCACTGTCGCCAAAGAGATTGAACTGAAGGAGCATCTCCCGAACATGGGTGCTCAGATGGTGAAGGAAGTCGCATCCAAAACATCGGATGTGGCCGGTGACGGGACCACAACGGCCACTGTGTTGGCGCAGGCTATTTACCGCCACGGACTGAAAAACGTGACGGCCGGCTCCAATTCTATGGAGATCAAGCGCGGCATCGATGCGGCCACGAAAAAGGTTGTTGAGTACATCCAGGGCATGAGTAAAGAGCTGCCCGGCAAAGATGAGATCGCTCAGGTCGGTTCCATCTCCGCTAATAACGATCCGGAGATCGGTAATCTGATTGCCGACGCCATGGAGAAGGTTGGCAAAGATGGCGTTATCACGGTGGAAGAAGCCAAAACGCTGGAAACCAGCCTGGAAGTCGTGGAAGGTATGCAGTTCGATCGCGGTTACCTCTCTCCGTACTTCGTAACCAATTCCGATTCTATGGAAGCGGCACTGGATGATGCTTACATCCTGATCCACGACAAAAAGATCAGCGCAATGAAGGATCTGCTGCCGATTCTGGAGAAGGTCTCCCAGATGAGCAAACCGCTCCTGATCATTGCTGAAGATATCGAGGGCGAAGCGCTGGCGACACTGGTCGTCAACAAACTGCGTGGTACATTGAAGGTCGCCGCAGTGAAAGCACCTGGATTCGGCGATCGCCGGAAACAGATGCTGGAAGATATTGCGACACTCACCGGCGGTACCGTGATTTCTGAAGAACGCGGTTTCAAGCTGGAAAACGCGAATGTCGATTATCTCGGACAGGCCAAACGTGTCACCATCACCAAAGACGATACGACAATTGTGGAAGGCGCCGGGAAAAAGGAAGACATCAAAGCCCGGATTAGCCAGATTAAGACCCAGATCGAAAACTCTACATCCGATTACGATGCAGAGAAGTTGCAGGAACGTCTGGCGAAACTCTCAGGCGGTGTCGCGGTGCTGAATGTTGGTGCAGCCACTGAAGTGGAAATGAAAGAGAAAAAAGCCCGTGTGGAAGATGCATTGCACGCCACCCGCGCCGCGGTGGAAGAAGGCATTATCCCCGGTGGAGGTGTAACTTTTCTGCGTGCTGTGAAGGCACTGGATGGGTTTGAACTCCGCGGTGACCAGAACATTGGTGTGGATATTCTCCGCCGTGTCCTGGAAGAACCGATCCGGCAAATTGCATCGAACGCTGGACACGAAGCTTCAATTGTGGTCCAAAAAATACGCGAAGCGGACAGTGATAACTACGGATTCGATGCGTACGAAGAAGAATATACCGACTTGGTCAAGGCCGGTGTCATCGATCCGACAAAGGTTGCCAGAATCGCACTCGAAAACGCATCCAGCGTTGCAGGTCTGCTGCTGACTACCGAATGTGTTGTCGGCGACGATGATGAAGACGACGATGATGATGGTGGCGGCGGCGGAATGCCCGGCGGCGGTGGAATGCCCGGTGGCATGGGCGGCATGGGCGGCATGTACTAAATCCGCACCAACCATCGCACAAAAATCAAAGCGCCCCGAACTGATCGGGGCGCTTTTTTTTATCTCTCACCGAAGGACGGTACTTCCTCCACTTAATAAATTCTAGTTGGTGGGATGGATTACAACTGTTTCTACAAAAGTATTGAAGTACTTTAGTTACGATATTCCTGAAAATCACACCCCAAATATTTATGAAAATAACTGTCTGTTTTTGTTCTGGTTATAAAAATGGGATCAGTTTCGTCATTCAAATTATCTAACAGGTTCCGGCCGTCTTGTTGGGATATTTCTATAATATTCAAAAGACCTTAAAATATTTTAGAATATAGAGGTTGAATATTAATTAAATATTTTATTATAGTCTGTATAAAAAGTAAAAGTTTTCTTTAGTTTTCATTCACTTAAAAATATTCTGATTCTTGGTTGATATTATGATATGAGCCGTTACCTTTACGTTTGAATTAGTTGAAAAATTGGCAGCGATATAAATGAATAGGCTCAGAATAACAAAGGGGGAATATATATATGGCAATAGCATCGAATCTTGGGTATCCGAGAATCGGAGCGAACCGCGAACTCAAACGGGCGCTCGAGGGATACTGGCGGGGGAATACAAGCGGCGCAGATCTTCGAAAAGTCGCTTCCGACCTGCGGACACAACACTGGCAAATGCAACAAATGGCCGGAATCGACCATATTCCATCAAATGATCAATCGCTATACGATCACGTGCTGGATACCGTTGCCATGGTCGGAGCCGTGCCGGACCGCTACGACTGGGATGACGGGACTGTCGACCTCGATACCTACTTTGCGATGGCGCGCGGTGTTCAGGACGAAGATAAAGACGTTTCAGCCATGGAAATGACCAAGTGGTTTGATACGAATTATCATTATATCGTGCCGGAGTTTAAACGGAATCAAAATTTTCAACTGTCCTCCACAAAGGTTGTGAAGGAATACCTGGAGGCGAAAGATTTAGGCATAGAAACCCGTCCGGTTATCTTGGGCCCGGTGTCCTTTTTGTTGCTCGGCAAAACTCAAAATAAAGAATTTAATCAGCTGGAGTTGCTGGACGATTTACTTCCCGTCTACACGTATATCCTGAACCGTCTGGAAGAGAAGGGTGCGGAATGGGTGCAAATTGACGAACCTTGCCTGGTGACAGACCTCAATGAGGAGGCACTAAAATCATTTCATAAGTCCTATACAGCCCTCGACGCCGCTACGACCGATTTGAATATTCTGCTGGCCACCTATTTTGGCTCCATGGAAGAAAATATGGAGACGGCATTCGCATTGCCGGTTGATGCGGTGCATCTGGATCTTACCAGGGGACTGAACCAGCTGGAGAAGGCTCTTACCCGGATTCCGGATCCGATGAGTCTTTCTCTGGGATTAATTGATGGCCGTAATGTCTGGAAGGCGGACCTCAGTGAGCAACTTGATATCGCGAAAAATGCGGTTGAGCGGCTTGGAAAAGAGCGAATCATGATTGGGCCGTCCAGTTCGCTGTTGTACGTACCGGTTGACCTGGAGCAGGAGACGGCCCTGGACGAGGAACTGGCGTCCTGGTTGGCCTTCGCCAAACAAAAACTGCAGGAAATTGACGTGCTCGCTACAGCGATTAACGACGGCGAGCAGGCAGTAGAGGAAGCCCTGGAAACCAACAGGCAGGCGATTATCAGCCGGAATCAATCCGACCGGATCCATCGGCCTACTGTCAAGGAACGGGTGGAGTCGGTGACACCGGAGATGTACCAGAGAAACAGTGAATTTGCCGAACGCCGGAAACAGCAGCGGGAGCATCTGAATCTTCCGGATTTACCTACCACGAGTATCGGGTCCCTGCCGCAGACCAAAGACGTGCGGAAAATGCGAGCTGCGTTCAAGCGCGATGAAATCAGCAAGGAAGAATACGAATCATTTCTGAAAGAACAGATCAAAGAGGCCATCCGGTTCCAGGAAGGCATCGGCATGGACGTACTCGTCCATGGCGAATTTGAGCGATCTGACATGGTGGAATTTTTTGGGGAACAGATGGAAGGCGTGGCGATCACCAGTAACAGCTGGGTGCAGAGTTATGGTTCCCGGTGCGTGCGTCCTCCGATAATCTACGGAGATATCTCCCGCCCTGAACCTATGACCGTCAAGTGGTCCGAATATGCGCAATCATTGACTGAAAAGCCGGTAAAGGGGATGGTCACCGGACCGGTAACGATCCTCCAGTGGAGCTTTGTCCGGAACGATCAGCCCCGGTGGAAAACCTGTAACCAGATTGCGCTGGCAATTCGGGATGAGGTAAACGATCTGGAGAATGCAGGGATCGAGATAATTCAGATTGATGAGCCGGCACTCAGGGAAGGATTACCGCTCCGGCAGAGCGACTGGGAAAAATATCTGGACTGGAGCGTGGATGCCTTTAAACTGGCCAGCTCCGGCGTAAAGGATACTACCCAGATCCATACGCATATGTGCTATTCGGAGTTCAACGATATTATGGAGGCCATCGCCCGGATGGATGCGGACGTGCTGTCTGTGGAGTCCTCGCGTTCCCGCATGGAACTCCTGGACGTCTTCAAGGATTTCGATTATCCCAATGAAATCGGTCCCGGCGTCTACGACATCCATTCACCGAGAATCCCGGAGACCGAAGAAGTCTCTGAACTAATTCGAAAAGGGCTAAACGTGCTTTCCAAAGACCAGATATGGATCAATCCGGACTGTGGTCTGAAAACCCGGAACTGGGACGAGATAAAGCCATCGCTGGAACATCTGGTCGAGGCAGCGGACACCGTACGGGAAGAGTTGCAAAATGGTGAAGGCCCTTAAGTGATATTCCCGAGTTCCTTCCTGTCCATAGATTGATGACGTTCCCCACTTAAAGTCCGCAAAGCGGGTTTAAGCGGGGGATACCAAACTGGTGGAGGACTCGTTTCCCTTCCTCTTTCGAAGAGGAAGGGATTAAGGGATGGCGTTGTGTTGCTCATGGATGAATGAAAAATGAAGAAGGCGAAGTAGAAAGGCCGGAGGTTGGAAGCCGGAGACGGGAGACTGAAAACCAGTGACACACACATGACCATTTTACCGATAACATGGTAGCGCTTAAACGCATTAGCGTAGGTTGTAACCTGAACACTTAAACACAAGAACACTCTAACACTTTAAAAACACAGGAGGTTCGAGGAGATAGATGAGTTCTTATCTGTTTACATCGGAATCGGTAACGGAGGGGCATCCCGACAAAATTGCCGATCAGGTTTCTGACACAGTGTTGGATGCTGTGCTGGAGAAAGATTCAAACGGCCGGGTGGCATGCGAGACGTATGTGACCACCGGTATGGTGCTAGTCGGCGGGGAAATAACCACCGATTCGTATATCGATATTCAGGAATTAGTGCGCGGTACGCTGAAGCGGATTGGGTACACCGATTCCTCTATGGGGATCGGATACAAAAACTGTGCGGTGCTGAACGTTATCGGCGAACAGTCCCCGGATATCGCCATGGGCGTGGATGCCGACGAAGAAAAGGCACAGGGCGCCGGCGACCAGGGAATGATGTTCGGCTACGCCGTGAATGAGACGGACTCACTCATGCCTATGCCTATTCAACTGGCGCACCGGCTGACCGAACGGCTGAGTACTGTTCGCAGAGAAGGCGACCTTCCATACCTGCGACCGGACGGGAAATCCCAGGTGACACTGCGATACGATGAAGAGACGCAACAACCGGTTGCGGTAGAGACGGTGGTTATTTCCACGCAACATGAGGAAGAGGTGTCGCTAAAGGAATTGCGTGAAGATGTGAAGGAAAAAATTATATATCCTGTCCTTCCGGACGATATCGGCGGAAAGGACGACCTGACGGTCCACATCAATCCTACCGGGAGGTTTGTAATCGGCGGTCCGAAGGGTGATGCCGGTTTAACCGGGCGCAAAATCATGGTGGACACCTACGGTGGATCGGCGAGTCATGGTGGCGGAGCCTTCTCCGGGAAAGATCCATCCAAGGTGGATCGCTCTGCGGCATACGCCGGCCGGTATATCGCCAAAAATATTGTGGCAGCAGGCTTGGCCGACCGGTGCAGCGTCGAAATCGCATATGCAATCGGGGTAGCAGAACCGGTTTCAATACTGGTTGATACCCATGGAACGGGCCGCGTTGGGAATGAGATTCTCACGGAATCTATCCGGGAACTGTTCCCGTTGACGCCCGCAGAGATTATCGATCACTTCGATCTCCAGCGGCCAATTTATCGAGAGACAGCAGCGTACGGTCACTTCGGACGCGCTGGTTTTCCCTGGGAACAAACGGATAAGACTGCGGAACTGAAAACATTACTTAAATCTGAACAGATGGAGGCAGCATGAACTACGATATTGCGGATTCCGCGCTCGCAGCGGAGGGAAAAAAACGAATTGAATGGGCGGACGAGCAGATGCCGGTGTTGGCGTCAATCCGGGAGCGGTTCGAGAAGGAAAAGCCGCTGGAGGGCATGCGAATGTCGGCATGTCTGCATGTTACAACCGAGACGGCCAATCTGATGCGCACTCTGAAGGCAGGTGGCGCTGATCTAGTGCTGTGTGCGTCTAATCCGCTTTCCACGCAAGATGATGTGGCGGCTTCGCTCGTAGAAGATTATGATATCAGGGTCTATGCGGTCAAGGGAGAAGATAAGGATACCTACTACGACCATATCGATGCGGCCATTCAAAACGATCCGGTGGTGACCATGGATGACGGGGCGGATCTGGTCTCGACCATCCATTCCGATTATCCGGAGAAGGTGGATAATGTCATCTGCAGCATGGAGGAGACCACCACGGGAGTTATTCGACTCCGGGCGATGGATCAGGACGAGGCACTGAAATTCCCGGTGATCGCTGTGAATGATGCCGATACCAAGCACCTGTTTGACAACCGGTACGGTACCGGGCAGTCTACCATAGATGGGATTATCCGGGCGACGGATGTGCTGCTCGCCGGAAAGAATTTTGTGGTCGCGGGGTACGGCTGGTGCGGCCGTGGCCTGGCGAAACGCGCCGCCGGTATGGGCGCCCACGTTATTGTAACTGAGGTTGATCCGCTCCGGGCACTAGAAGCAGCTATGGACGGATACGCGGTCATGCCGATGGATGAGGCATCGGAAGTCGGCGACATATTCTGTACTACCACTGGCGACGTCAACGTGATTTCCGAACAACATTTTGACCGAATGAAAGATGGCGCTATCGTTGCGAACTCAGGTCACTTTAACGTGGAGATCAACCTTGAGAATCTGGAAGAGCAGGCTTCATCTATCCGGGAGGACGTGCGAAACTATGTGGACGAATATGTAATGACAGACGGCCGCTCCATCTTTGTGCTCGGCGACGGGCGTTTGATTAATTTAGCTGCCGCCGAAGGCCATCCGGCCAGCGTGATGGATATGAGTTTTGCCGTCCAGGCGCTGACTAGTGAGTGGGCGGTCAAGGAAGAAAACCTCGACGTGAAAGTCCATAACATCCCGGAACAGATCGATAAGGACGTGGCCCGGTTGAAACTGGCCGCCATGGACATCCAGATCGATACGCTGACCGATGAGCAGGAGGAGTATCTGCAGTCCTGGTCTATCGGAACGTAAAGGTGGTTTTCGATTCGAAGTAATTAAAGATGCCATCCCGTGCTGACGGGATGGTATCTTTTCTTTGTATCACTCTTTATAAAGAAAGGATCGTGAATAGATGTCAGTATTAGTAGTAGGTTCTGTGGCGCTGGATACTGTGGAAACTCCCAAAGAGCGCCGGGAAGAATTGCTGGGAGGTTCGGCAACGCATTTCAGTGTGGCGGCAAGCAAGTTTGGCGAAGTGCAGTTAGTTGGCGTCGTGGGGGAGGATTTTCCGGAGTCCGGTATTGAACTGTTTCAGCAAAACGATATAGACATCACCGGGCTGCAGAAGGTGGCAGGGAAGACCTTCCGCTGGAGTGGTCGTTACATGGACGATATGAATCAACGGGAAACGCTGAGTACCGATCTCAATGTCTTCGAATCATTTTCACCCAAGATACCCGACGCCTATTCCTCTGCAAAGTATCTGTTCCTGGCCAACATCCATCCTGCCTTGCAGCTGGATGTGCTCTCACAGGTTGAAAATCCCAAGCTCGTTGCGACGGATACAATGGAACTTTGGATTGACACTGCCAGAGAGGATCTGCAAGAGGTCATCGAACAGTCAGATATGCTGGTAATAAACGACCAGGAAGTACAGATGTTGACTGGTGCACCCAGCCTGTTTACCGGTAGTAAAGCATTGCTGGACATGGGCCCGGAATTTGTGGTGGCCAAAAAAGGGGAGCACGGCGCGATGGTGATCGGTGAGGATCTGGTCTTTATGGTACCCGGCTATCCACTGGCAGATGTTGTCGATCCTACCGGGGCCGGAGATTCCTTTGCCGGGGGTGTGATGGGATATCTGGCACAAGTTGATGACATTTCACAGGAAAATTTACGCAAAGCAGTGGTGTACGGCTCGGTCCTGGCCAGCTATAATGTAGAGGATTTCAGCGTGGAAAAACTTCGGCACCTCTCCAGCGGTGACATCGATGAGAGATATACGCAATTCCGAGAGATTACCTCATTTTAGCCCACACTTTTTCTGAATAATTTTCGCTGGTGATTGCGGGCATTTTTGGTCCGTTCTTTCAGCGTGGCGGCCATTTCAACGGCGTTCTCGAAATTTCGCATCCCCATGACAGAAATATTGCACCCCATTGGAAACGGCCTGGGGAGATTCCGGTTTAGTTCCAGCAAGTGCTCCCAGATCTCTCCGGTATATTCGATGGAAGTGGTGGCCGGCTCATCACTGGAGAGAATTTTGTTCTCAACATTATCGGGAATAAAGACCCCGAGCCAGCGTAAAAAGTCGACATCCTTTTGGGAGGCAATGGGGGTAAAACTCCAAAAAAGCATCGGTGGCGAAACGTCCTCTAAAACAAAAAGCCGTGAGAGATCCTCAAGCAACTTGATTGGGGAATTGGACTCCGCGATAATCTGGGTTGTGAAAAAATCTGCGCCGGCTTGCACCTTTTGCAGCATCCGTTCCGGTTCGTCCAGGTCATCCCGGCGTCTGGTTGGAATGCAAATATTCCCCACTAGCAGGTCCGTGGCCGGCCCGGCGGTATCGGCATATTTGCGTTTCCCCTGATTCAAATATTTACGCACTAACCGGTTTCCGGATGGCACTGATAAGCCCGGATACTCTTTTTCACTGGATTCACCGCCGACGATCACAATCGAATCGATGCCGTAGTTGTGGAAGGTGTTTGCTATCCATTTTTCCTGTTTTGGTGCGGGCTGTTTGACAATGACCCGGTTTATAAGATATCTGAGCTGGACCTTTTCGCTGAGCTGATTTGCGTACTTTCGTGGCGCAACGCGTTCTTCGAACTTACTCCGTCGTTGCCCGCGATCGCCTTGCTGAGATTCGTCCTGAATTTCGGGTAAGTTAATCCCATTTATATCAACGCGGTTGGTGAGTTGTTGTAGACCATCCCGATGCTGCCGGAGCCGTTCTTTGTGGGCTCCCTTTTTTGGCGGGGCCAGTTCGAATACTATGGGGGTGGTTCCAAAACGATCTGCTAATTTCGTCAGGCGCGGAGTAAATTCCATTCAGATCAGACCTCCGTTTCGAGTGCTGTTTATATCTATTACTATTTTCTGCTTATCCGGCTTGAATAGTATCAAATAAATCGAGCATTATCAAATATTTATGACTGTATTTACTGGTAAGTTAGACGTTCTATGAATACGAATAGAAAACTTAGAATAATTCAAGGATTTGTTAATTTTTCCTAATAGTTTTAAATACCTATAAAAACAATTATTTATACTTGAATTATACCGCGTAAATTATAGATTATAAGTGGATTTTGAGCAGAATGAATTATTAGGCAGCATTTTCAGTAATTGCAATACACGAACCAGAAGAAACCACGGGAGTAAAATATATGCCAGAAGTCATGGAACAGTCATTCGGATCCGATCCGGTAAAAGTCAGAGAAACCGATCATTATCAGGAAGAGTATATCCAGGATTTCGTGGAAAAATGGGATGATCTAATCAATTGGGATAACCGGGCACAGAGTGAGGGCGATTTTTTCATCGAGACATTAAAAGAGCGTGGCGCTCAAAAAGTCCTGGACGTTGCCACCGGGACGGGTTTTCATTCCATCCAGCTTTTGGAGGAGGGCTTTGATGTTGTGAGTGCGGACGGAAATCCGGAGATGCTTTCCAAGGCGTTTGAGAATGCGCGCCCCCGGGGCCATATTTTGCGGACAGTCCAGGCCGACTGGCGCTGGCTGAGCCGGGATATCCATGAGGAGTTCGATGCGATAATCTGTTTGGGCAATTCGTTTACCCACCTGTTTTCGGAAAAGGATCGCCGAAAGGCACTGGCGGAATTTTATGCGGCACTAAAACATGACGGCGTGTTAATCCTGGATCAGCGTAATTACGACGCGATTATGGATCACGGATATTCCAGTAAACACATTTATTACTATTGTGGAGAACAAGTATCGGTGGAGCCGGAACATGTTGACGACGGATTAGCCCGGTTTAAGTATCAGTTCCCGGATAATTCCAAATACTATTTAAATATGTATCCACTTCGAAAAAAATATATGCGCACCTTAATGTCTCAGGTTGGTTTTCAGGATATCGAAACCTACGGGGACTTCCAGGAGACGTATCGCGAGGAGGAACCGGATTTCTTTATTCATGTGGCAGAAAAAGAGTATGAGAAGGAGGAAGAGTAGATATGACAGAGGTAGAGACATATTCAGAAACGGTTGAAACGGCCAGAGATTACTACAACAGTGATGACGCGGATAATTTCTATTACACAATCTGGGGCGGGGAAGATATCCATATCGGCCTGTACAAATCGGAGGATGAATCCATCTCGGATGCCAGTCAGCGGACCGTAAAAAGGATGGCCGCCATGGCGGGAAAACTGGATGAAGATACCCGCGTACTGGATTTGGGCGCCGGATACGGCGGAGCGGCACGATATCTGGCTGATACTTTTGGCTGCGATGTGGTGGCGCTTAATCTGAGTGAGGTCGAAAATGAGCGGAACCGTGATAAAAACGTAATGGCCGGACTCGCTGACCAGATCAAAGTTGTCGACGGGAATTTTGAGGATGTACCGGAGCCGGATAATTCCTTTGATCTGGTATGGTCCCAGGATTCGTTCCTCCACAGTGGAAATCGTGATCAAGTCCTGGCAGAAGCGGCCCGTGTACTGAAGCCAGGTGGCGATCTGATTTTCACTGATCCAATGCAGGCGGATGACTGTCCCGACGGCGTGTTGGAGCCGATTCTGGAACGCATTCATCTTGAGAGCCTGGGATCTCCCCGGTTCTATCGGGAGCAGGCGGAGAAGTTAGGAATGGAAGAGCAGGCATTTGATGAACAGACGGAAAACCTGATCAACCATTATACCCGGGTGCTGGAAGAGACGGAATCGCATGAGAAGGAACTCCGGGAGTCGGTCAGTCAGGATTATATCGACCATATGAAGGCCGGGCTGCAACATTGGATTGACGGCGGAAAGAAGGGATATTTGTCCTGGGGAATATTCCATTTCACCAAATGAACTTTCCCGAAAGGATTCAGGGTGAAAAGGGCCGGGGGATTCGAGCAATCCCCCGGCCTATTTTTTTTCATGCCGGAAATGTTCCGGATGCTTCTGGGGGTAAAATATCTATTCTCAATTCACACTTACCTGACCTCTGTGGGAAAAGCCTTCTTCATTATTTTTCGTAAAACTAAGGAAGTAATGCAATTTTTCAGGTTATGTTCCTTTGTAAAATTAAAGTCCTTTTAAAAAATCCTGTTGTTCCACTTGAATTACTATGATAAATGATGGATAATGTTAACTTATATAGAGTTTTTTGTTCTGGTAATAAAATAATTACATTAAAAATACTGTAGAGAAATTGTAATAAATTCAAAACGGGAATAAACCCTAAAAATATTCTGATTATCGCTTTGTGATTTATGTCAAAATTTATATCTTTAAAAGTAGCAGGATAATGAAGCACAAAGGGTTAGTTCAATTGCAATTAAGGGAGGAGCAATGGAGCACAAGAGTAAGTTTTTTGGACGTATCCTGGCAATTATTTTTATTGTTGGTGGAATGGTGGGATTAAACGTCTCCCAGTTGAATGCACAGGAATTTGACATTGGCGGAGCGCTCAGGTACAATTTTTTCACTAAGAGTTGGGTGCAGAGCAATGAAGACAAGTTAGGGGATTTTGCTTTTGACACCTTCCGCCTGAATGTCCATGCCGAAAGCAAAGGGATTTATGTGGACGCGGAGTATCGGTTCTACACCGATGCCTTCGGTGGTGATTATCTGCATCACGGGTACATTGGTTACGATTTTTCCGAAACCAGTAAATTGCATCTCGGTGTGAGCCAGGTGCCGTTCGGGCTGCAGCCGTACGCGTCACATAATTGGTTCTTCGTGCTGCCGTATTACGCAGGCTTTGAAGATGATTACGACGCGGGGATCAAATATCTGCACACCATGGGCGACCTGGACCTGGCGTTTGCGTTTTATAAAAACGCCGAAGTACCCGGCGCCGGAAATAGCCGGTATTCGGTGGACATCGTCCCGGCGAATCCCGGGTATACCGCAGGCAATAACAATGAAGAGATCAACCAGTTGAATGCCCGTGCAGCCTATAACATTGACGACAATATGGAGGTCGGACTTTCGGTGGAATACGGTGGGCTGTACAATGCGGGTGTTGCCGCGGCCCCCAATGATAACGACGGCAAAGGAAACCGTTTCGCATTTGCCGGACACTTTAACGGCAATTTCGGGCCGGCTAACGTGAAGGCTGAATATATTAACTATCAGTTTTCACCCGAGAATGGTGGGGCGTCTACTGATATGGTGACCATGGGCTCCTACGGTGCGGCATATAATGTGGCCAGCGAAGGGAGCTTTCTCGTTGGCGGCGTAAGTTATGACCTGCCGTTTACGTTGGGTCCGCTTGGATTTACAGCATACAACGATTATTCAATGATGACGAAGAGCAATTCTAACTTCGAAACCACCCAGGCAAATACAGTCGGTTTCATCGTGAAAGCCGGAGGAATCTGGTCGTATGTTGATCTCATCGTTGGTAAAAATCATCCATGGGTTGGCCCCAACTGGACCAACGGGCTGGCCGCTGGTGATCCCAACGCGGACTGGGAATATCGCTTTAACATCAATATGGCCTATTACTTCTAAACACCAGAATTCCAATGAAGGGAAGAGCATAGGATAATCTATGTCGAAGATACGAGTTGAAAACCTGTACAAGGTCTTCGGGCCGAAGCCAAAAAAGGCCATCAGTATGGTCGAGTCGGGGAAGTCGAAGGAAGAAATCCTCGACGAAATTAGCTGTACGGTTGCTGTGAATAATGCGAGCCTGGAGATCGAACTCGGTGAAATCTTTGTAGTCATGGGTTTGTCAGGCAGCGGGAAGTCTACGCTTCTCCGCTGCCTGAATAGGCTGATTGAACCGACAGATGGGGAGATTTTCCTGGATGACGGGGAAATCGAAGTGCTGGCTGCCGGAGAAGAAGAGCTCCGAAAGATTCGGAGGTCTAAAATGGCTATGGTCTTTCAACATTTTGGCCTGCTCCCACACCGGACTGTTAGCGATAATGTATCGTTCGGATTGGAGATCCAGGGTGTCGATGCCAAGGCCCGGAAAGAAAAGGCCTACGAGACAATCAAAACCGTTGGACTCAGCGGATATGAAGAGAAAATGACGGGCGAACTGAGCGGCGGGATGCAACAGCGGGTCGGACTGGCCAGAGCGCTAGCGACGGATCCGGAAATCCTGCTGATGGATGAGGCCTTCAGCGCGCTTGATCCGCTCATTCGGACGAACATGCAGGATGAGCTGCTGGAGCTCCAATCCAAGGTGCAGAAAACGATCGTCTTTATTACACACGATCTGGATGAGGCGCTCAAACTGGGTGACCGGATTGCCATTATGAATCAAAACGGACAGATTGAGCAGGTCGGGACCACCGAGGAAATCCTGTCTAATCCTGCCAGCGATTACGTTGAAGCGTTCGTTGAAAACGTTGACCGGAGCAAGGTTATCACCGCCACGAGTATCATGTTCGACCACCCGGAACGCGTGGTTGAGCCCAAGGAAGGCCCCGGCGTTGCTGTTCGCAGAATGCGGAAATGGGGTATTTCTCATCTGGCGGTGACCGACTCGGATAATACGTTCGAAGGGTTCGTTGCTATTGATGATGCGGTGAAGCTCCAGAAGGAAAAAAAGAACACGCTGGAAAGTGTGATTCAGCATAGCGACAGAGGGATCGCACCGGACACCCCGGTTGCAGACCTGCTTCCAATGGTCTGGGATAACAACATTCCTGTCGTGGTTGTGGATGAGAATGGCGCCATGAAGGGGATTGTTTATCGGCCGTCCGTGATAGCTGAGATTACCGGGGAAACGCTGGAATCGGAGGAAAAACTGGACGAACCGGAAGAGCCGGAGATGGAGGTGAGTAATGATTGATTTACACATTGGCGAGGGTATTGAAGTCGTCATTAACTGGCTCACGAATAACCTGAGTGTCCTTTTCGATATTATCCGCACAGTCTTAACTGGTGTCGTCGATGTATTCGAAGCCATACTGTTATTCCCGCCGAGTTATGTAGCCATCGTCCTGTTTGCCGCACTCGCCTGGTGGATTGCGGGCCGCGGTGTGGGGATCTTTTCCCTCATTGGATTGTGGCTGATTGCCAGTATGGGGTTTTGGGAGCAAACAATGGTTACCCTGGCATTAGTAGTGACCTCAGCACTGGTCGCTCTGGTGATCGGAATACCGGTAGGGATCTGGGCCTCCCGCAGCAATTCCGTCGCGAGTGTGGTTCGGCCCGTCCTGGATTTTATGCAGACCATGCCTGCATTTGTTTACCTGATACCTGCGGTGTTGTTTTTCCAGCTTGGGAAGGTGCCCGGTGCAGTGGCAACGGTGATATTTTCAATGCCGCCTGCCGTCCGGCTGACCAACCTTGGTATCCGGCAGGTACATGAAGAAGTGGTAGAAGCGGCGCGATCATTTGGTTCGACAGATCGACAACTGCTCTTTAAAGTTCAAATTCCTCTGGCCATGCCCACGATTCTGGCCGGCGTGAACCAGACGATTATGCTGGCCCTGTCTATGGTAGTTATTGCTGCCATGATTGGCGCCGGTGGACTGGGTGGCGAAATCCTGAAAGGTATCACTCAGCTGAAGATCGGACTCGGGTTTGAAAGTGGCATCGCCGTCGTGATCCTGGCAATCTTTCTGGATCGGATCACACAGGCGCTTGGTGCAGGAAACGAATAATCATTCGAGCAACAACATAAGGAGGGTACTATGAGAATATTTCGAAATCGGATGTTCACATTCCTACTGGCAATAATATTTTTTGCCGGGACATTTGCTTTAACGGGATGTACATCCAAAGATGCATCACAGAAATCAGCGGATCTCGTGTATGTTAATTGGGCTGAAGGTGTAGCCTATACACATCTGGCCAAGGTGGTTCTTGAGGACAAGATGGACTACGACGTGACCATCACCTCTGCAGATGTTGGCCCGGCTTATACTTCAGTGGCCAATGGAGATAAGGACGCGTTCATGGAAACCTGGCTGCCGGTACTCCATAAGGATTATGTGGAAAAATTCGGCGACCAGATCACCGACCTGGGATATGTCTATGAAGGTACACAGAGCGGATTGGTCGTACCGACGTATGTTACCATCGATTCCATTTCACAAATGAATGGTGTCGTCGATAAGTTCGACGGCAAAATTACCGGTATCGATGCCGGTGCCGGAATTATGCAGACCACGGAACAGCTGATTGATGCATACAATCTGGATTACGAACTGATTTCCTCCAGTGGCCCGGCAATGACCTCAGCGCTGAAGGGCGCCGTTGATAATGAAGAATGGATTGTCGTGACCGGTTGGAAGCCGCACTGGATGTTCGGTCGCTGGGATCTGAAATTCCTGAAACAGGATCCGGATAACATGATGTGGAAGCCCGGAAACATCCATATTATGGGACGGCTGAATATCGAAGAAGACAAACCGGAATTAGCCCAGTTCCTGAAGAACTTCCACTTTACCGACGCTCAGTTGGCGGACCTGATGGTGAAGGTTGAACAATCCGACCAGGACGTCGAAGTTGTAGCCCGAAACTGGATGAACAACAACATGGATCTGGTGAATTCCTGGATACCCAGTGAATAAATGTAAGATCCGCGGATAATCTCTGATTAAAAAAAGCACCGGTGCGAGCCGGTGCTTTTTTTATCTTCCCTCTGCATCACGATACTACTACTCAAAAGTACAACGACCAAAAAGCCCCTTTCTCAGCGATTAAAAAGTATTTTGATCTGGATCACATTTTTGGGTTTCCTGTCTTAAAATAACTCTTCCGAAAGCAGTCTATCTTCACTAAAATCGAAAGATATGAACCGCCACTGGTTGAAATCGTACATATGGGGCGTTGCCCTGCTGATTTTCCCCCTTTTCCTTCATGCACAGACTGTGGATAAGGCAACAGGTGGGGAGGCGATCTCTGCGGATAATGCCAACGGAACGTTCACGACGTTATCCGGTCCGGTTATCACCGAAACTACCGCGGGACAGCTGCCCCTCGGTACCATAGAATTCGTGCTGCCGAACGGGTTCGAATGGGATACCGGCGGGACCGATCCCTCCGTCACGGTGACCCTTGCACCCGGACAAAACGCGACGACCCAATTACAAATTTCCTTTGTGAGTAGGACGACCACCAAAATTACATTTGAAGTCACGAATACGAGTAATGATAGACCAACAAAACCCGGCCAGGCAACTTTCTCCGGCTTCCGGGTTCGCCCCACCCGGGGAACGCTTCCCAATAGCGGTTATATTAAGAATGCCGGCTTTTCCGGACCTGGCGGAACCACGAATTATGGCGATCTGGGGATGGTAGCAGGCGATCCCACACAAGTGCGGGTTGAAACCAGCGCTGATGGGAGTGGGGATGTGGTCCCCGCTCAAAATCTGTCTGCCGGGAACTCGATTACTGTCTATTCTGTTTCCAGAGATCAGTACGGGAATTTTTTACAAAATATCGCTGCTGAAAGTTGGTCGCTTGTGAATATTACCGGTGGGGTTGTTTCCGGTGATCTGGTACCCGCCGGGGACAATAAAAGTGCTGTGCTCACCGGGAATATCGTTGGAACCGCAGAAATACAGGCAGGTGTTACCGATTTGACGCCTGTCAACTCCGGCACCATCAGTGTGGTGCCCGGTCCGGCAACTACACTGGCCCTGACCACCCAGCCAAGTACTTCGGCAGTTGCCGGAACTGTCTTTACCCAGCAACCGGTGCTTACGATCCGGGATGACTACGGGAATACGGTGACCGGAGATAACTCAAGTCAGGTCACGGCGTCAATTAACACCGGAAATGCAGCCTTGCAGGGTACCACAGTAAAGCAAGCTGCTTCAGGCGTGGTAACATATACGGATTTACACTATACGAAAGCTGAACAGATAGATCTCCAGTTCTCGACATCGGGGCTTCAGTCGGTCGTCTCAAATACTATTACTGTTTCTCCCGCGGATGCAGATAGCTTAGTTTTTGCCGTACAGCCGAGCAACGGGGCCAGAAATGCTGTGATTTCTCCGGTGATAGAAGTACAGATAGTCGATTTTTATGGTAATCCCGTGAGCCAAACCGGAAATCCGATTAGTCTAAACCTGACTACGGGTGGTGGGTCGATCAGTAATGCTGAGGGTATAAATACGAACAGTAGCGGGATTGCAATATTTTCCAATGTTACCTTCAACCAGACAGGGACAAAGCGGGTTACGGCGGTTGATGATAATAGTGTACTGAAATCATCGGTTGAGAGCGATCCGTTTGTGATATCCGCTGCTGGGAAGCTGTCGAAGTTTAGCATAGAAATTGCTTCAGGTGATACGATTCCCGGGCAGGTAGCCGGGCAATCCTTTTTCCTTAAAATTACCGCACTAGATGGCGAGGGAAATGTTTTAGATGGTGGACCAAACCGCGACAGTTACGATACCTGGGTGAGTATCTCATCGAATGGGAACTTAATAACCGGTACCGGCAGCACCGCGAATTTTTCTGCCGGAGTGTTATCGTCACATGAAGTCGCTCTCGACACGACAGGTGAATTTACGATTACTGCAACGGACACCGGCGGAACCATAAGCAGCAGTAGCAATACGTTTACCGTTGAAGCGGCAGCCTACGATACTACTACGTCCACGATAGCGGCGGATTCGTCGACTCTGATAGCCAACGGTACGAATACTTCACTCATTACAATTACTCTGAAAGACGAATTCGAGAATGTGTTGGGGCGCGGAGGAGTGACGGTAAGCATTAGTTCTCCCGGCGCCAGTTTGCTGGGCTCGGTGACGGATCATGGTGACGGAACCTATACTCAATCGGTACAATCGCCGACGTCGGTGGGAAGTACCGAGATTAGCGCTACGGTAAACGGCGATTCAATAATCACCGGAAATCCCATGATATATTTCGTACCGGGTCCCCTGGACTATTTTCAGGTCGATAGCGCCGGCGGCGGGACTATCGGAACGTTGACGGCAGGTGCTCCGTTCGATATCCAGGTGACCGCACTGGATTCCAACGATAATGTCGATACCAGTTTCACCGGGACGGTAGACCTTACATCCTCCGGGACTATCAGCTCCGGTGGAGGAACGACGCCGGGGTTTGCTTCAGGTATGCTCTCAGGGCATTCGTTGACTATAACCAGTGCAGGGGATTACCGGGTGACCGCCACCAATTCAATTGGTTTGCAGACCGGGGAGAGTAATCTGTTTACTGTCCTGCCCGATACGGCGAGTACTGAAAATTCAACTATCTCGCCAAGCAGGCGGTTCATCGAAAATGACGGGACAGACACGACACTGGTTACCGTCCAGCTTATTGACATCTACGGAAATAATTTGATCACGGGCGGCAATAGTAGTGTCTCACTCAGTACATCGGCCGGGAGTCTGAGCGGAGTGACAGATCAGGGTGACGGAACCTATACCGCTATTTTGACGGCCTCGACGAATATAGAAACCGCAACAATCACCGGAACTATCGGTGGATATGCCATTGCCGATCAGGCGGTGGTGGAAATTACCGAATATAATGAATGGCAAAGTACCGGAGGTGGTGGTTCAAAGATTTATAACTGGGAAGACGCAGGTAACTGGAGCCTGGGCATGGTGCCGAGCACGGGCCAGGCAATTATTATCCCGTCGAATCCGGTCAATGGAAACAATTTTCCGGTGGTTGATACGAGTGACCCCATTCTGGATTTTCTGCACGTGGAATCCGGGGCAAATGTCAGCTTGGAGCCGGGCCGGTCACTGACAGTGCAGAAAGATGTCTCCGGAGACGGAGTACTGATTGTGGACAACGGCACCCTCACCCTCGGAGGTGATGTTTCGATCGCCAACCTGAATGCCGGTAATTCAACGGTGACACTGAATGGCAGCTCCTCACAACAGATCACCGGACTGCTGACAACGGATTCGTTGATTGTTCAAACAACCGGCGGGGTAACGGCGACCGATTACCTGGATGCGTTTTCTCTGCTGTCCCTCCCAGGCAGTTCATTGACCATGGAATCCGGTTCTGAGTTAGTCCTGTTCAATGATATCGCTGGCAGCGGGACTTTGGCCGGGAATAACAGTACCATCACATTCGGCGGCGATATTGCCAGCACGTTGTCAATAAGTATTAGTACATCATCGGTGCTGTTCAACGGAACGATGAAGCAATCTTTTAGTAATATCTCCCAGATGAAGAATTTGGAAATAGATAATTCGGCGGGTGTTGCGGTGGATACAAATGTAACGGTCACCCAAACCCTGACGCTTAACAGCGGAGTGCTGGACATGCTTCCCAACCGGGAACTCGTTGCGAATACGAAAACCGTGGGAGCCGGCTCACTCCGGTTTCGCCGGGAAATCACCGGAGCAGAAGGATGGCGGATGCTGTCGTCCCCGATTCAGACGACATATTCGGATTTCCTCGGTAATATCTTTACCCAGGGATATGCCGGATCGGATTCGGCGAACGGTTCCCCATCCGTGCTGTACTATGACGAGACCTATCCCGGCACTGAAAATCAGCGATGGCGCAAACCCGAAGCTGATACGGACGCCCTGCTGTCTGGTACCGGATATTTTGTATATTTCTTTGGGAATGTCGATACCATTTCCGCCTATTCGGATCCGCTGCCGGATACCATTGATGTGAGTGGACTGGAGCACGAAGGCAGTAGCGGTGAATTCGATTTTGGCGTCACATACACCACCGCTGCTAATACCGATAGCATTTATACTACGGTCACCGATACCGGCTGGAATCTCATTGGAAATCCGTTCGGCGCATCTATTGACTGGGATGATGCCGCGACCTGGACAAAAACAAACATCGACAGTACTATTTACGTTTGGGATCCCAATATCGACAGCGCCCAGTACCGGGTCTGGAACGGCAGTATCGGCAATCTCGGTGACAGTCTGCTGGGTGACGGCGTTATAGCGCCTTTCCAGGGATTCTGGGTGAAAGCGAATGCGTCCGATCCGGTACTCAAGGTTAAAAAATCGGCCAAAACCACAGGCGGGACTTTCTACAAACCGGCAAGCCCCCCACCGCACATAAAATTCAATCTGGCAGCCGACGACCTGAGTGCCTCCGCATTTTTCATGTTTTCCAATGATGGTAAGATAGCCAAAGATCCCAGAGATGGATATCGCCTGGAACCGTTGACTGACACTTATATATCATTGTACTCCGAGAGTCCGAATGAAATACCGCTCCAAATAAATAATTTGCCGTTGGATCTGACGAAGCGACAGCGCATTCCGATCCGGGTGGGAGGATTCCGGAACGGAGCCTCGATAGATACAGCATATACCCTCCGATGGCCCAGCATCCGGAGTATTCCGAAAGCGTGGAAATTGACACTGTACGATCGGCGAAAGAAGGTTTCCATAGATATGTCCGAACAGGCATCATATACCTTTGAGCATGAAAACGGGCTTTCAAAACCGTCGACCGTGCGTATGAAAAACCGGATTGTTGCCAAGCCGACGCTTCCGTCTCTAAAGAAAACCGCAGCCGCACAGAGCCGGTTTGAGCTACAGATCGATCCGTATGGAAATGATCCCACTGTCCCTGAGACATATATTCTGTATCCCAACTATCCGAATCCGTTCAACGCATCGACCACATTGCGGTTTGGGTTACCGGAATCTGCAGAGACGTGGGTGGCGATATATGACCTCACCGGTAGACTGGTCAATACACTGGCGAACCGGGAATTTGAGGCCGGCTATCACGAAATAAACTGGGAGGCTGACACAAACGCCAGCGGTCTGTATTTTTGTGTCGTCCGGGCCGGGAACAGATCGATGAAGCAGAAGTTGATGCTAATAAAATGATACTGGAAACTTGAAACTGAAAACTCGGGAATTATTTTGCCCGGTGAGATGGTAAATTGGCTAAAGATATTTTGATGAAGCCTATACAATTGTTGTTAATTCTATTTTTATTTCCGCTGGTTATAGTGGCGCAGGAGGGGAACGAGCCAGGCAGTGCGTCGGTGTCTGTGAATGTGAGTGCAAATGTTGTCGCAACCATTGACATGGTGACGCTCTCGGACTTTAATATCGGATCGGTACAGCCGAGCCAGGGGGAAATTATCATTGACCCCGGACAGGATGGCGGCGCGGCACTGCTCATGTTTAGCGGCAGCCCAAACCGGGAGATCCGGGTGACCTATACGCCCCAGGTCCAGCTGACCAAGCCGGATGCGCCCTCGTTGACAGCATACTATAGTCTGAATGGCTATCCGGAGAATGAGCAGGGTTCCTCGGTCCCGCTGGAGGAGAACCCCACAACAGTTACACTGAGTAACGATGGGGAATATTACGTCTGGATCGGCTGCCGGATTAATATCGAACAGGCCACCTCCGGAGCATATGACGGCGACTGCGCCATTGAGGTGGAGTATAATTAGAGTATTGCGTACTGTGTAATATGTAAAAAATAGAATGCATTTGTTTAATATACGCAATACTCGATACGTAATAATTGAAAGATGAAAAAATAGATATGCCCAAAATTTTACGCATAATATTGATTATTCTCATTCCCACCCTGGCCTACCCCCAGACCATTCAATTCAGTATTTATGTGGAGGATGAAGCTACGGCGTCACAGGTGCGAGATATGGATTTTGGGCAGATTGTGGCGGGACAGGGTCCCATTGACATCAATCCCGGCGATGGGAATGTAGGTGTATTCAAGATTTCTGGAAAACCTGATCAGGATGTTATAGTGACGATGGACTTTCCAGATTCACTGACCCACGAGAGCAATTCTGGTAAATCCATCCCACTTAATTTAGGCTGGGCCTATCAAAACAACGGCGCCAGTGGGCCAGACTATAGTTTTAGTTCGGCGACAATAGTTCCCGGTGATATAGCCAGGTTTCGTATGAAAAAACAATCCGGTGGTCCGCCAGGTCCACCACCAAATCCGAGATCTTCCTCTCAATCAGATGTTGATGCTTTCGTGTTTGTTTACGGAACAATGTATGTGGGAGACGTGAATCCTGGATGGTATACCGGAACAGTGACTCTGACGGTGGAGTATGATTGACTTGGAGACCATGGGAGTGCGGGGGAGGCGTTTCATGGAACGTCTCTACTTGGTACTCCGATAGTCAAACTATGGAAGATTTAAACTGACAGCCGGAGCCATTCTTCCTCCCGCGCTATTTGAATCGCCTTGGGTAGAGACACGCTCCCGACTACTCGGGACAGGCATGATGTGTTTCAACATAAAGGGTTTTCATATTTTAGTTAGTATGCATTATCCAGGTTTTATGAATAATTCAGGATAAAATTGATAAGTCATTCCGACCGACCCCGGTTCATAGGGGGAGCGGAGGAATCTGGTAAAGAAGCCCCCCCACTGGTAATAGAATGAAATCCCTTGGGATGACCGGAGTTCCTACCGCCGCCGACCGATCTAAGCGTCGGTGGCGGTGAATTACCTGACTATTTTACGTCAACTGTCGGCGATCCCGCCACGGCGGGAGTCACCGACAGAAATTTCCATGAAGAATGCCACTGAACAGCTGTACAAATCTGAAACACCTGTTCCAAACCTGAACACCTGCTACCAGAATCCTGTGTGATTTCAGTCACACGCCCAATAACTAAAAATTTCCCGAAGAATTTTACTTGACATAACAACTCCTGTCACGTAAATATACATCGTGGTTGAAAGATTCCATATCCGGTTGATATAAGCCAATTAGGAAATAAAGGAGAAGGAAATGAAAAAATTAGGATTATTAGCGATTGCGTTTTTTCTAGTATTGAGTTTTGGTAGTGTGACTTTTGGTCAAACTGCAGATTTAGAAGTAGGGGCAGATGTACTCACTGGTTTATCATTTGGGACGGTAACGGATGTAAGCTTTGGGTATGTACAAGGTGGGACTGATGCCACGATAGATCCAACCTCCTCACCTACTCACACGAACGCAGGATTGGCAGGCTCTTCTGTGTCTGTCGGTAATTTCACAATTTCCGGTACGGATGGTGCCGATGTTAATTTTAGTTGGTCGCCTAGTAATGCAACTCTTGCACATGCTACTCTTTCGGATTTATCATTTACTCCAACAGTCGTTAATGTAGACGATAATACAATTTCGAGTGGTAGCACCATTCAACTAGGATTTAGTACCAATGCGGCAGGAGATTTTGAAGTAAACGTAGGTAGAACTATTAATACGAGCAGTTTATCAGCAGGACAAACGGGGAATTGGAGCACTACAAACACTGGCGGTACCCCAATTACGTTCACCATATCTTATAACTGATTTTCCTTATCGCCAATATCACAAAAAAAGACTCCCGCAATTCTATTTATGGTTAGATTATTGTGGGAGTCTTTTTTAATTGAGAATGTTATTGCAATAAATTATTCTGTCCCTAAATTTCAGTGATTTTCATTTCCTGCTCATTTTGAAGCATCGTCACCAAACCATCAGGGGAATATTATGAAATCCGCGAAGCGACTATTGCTTATTATGGCGTTTACATTCTTGTATTCACCACTAAGTGCTCAGGTCTCAATTTCTCCCACGTCCTTGTTCATAGACTCCCAACAGAAATTTGCCACCTTATTGGTAATGAATGGTACCAATTCCAAGCAGGAAGTCTCTCTGGAATTCCCATTTGCTTATACGGATGCCGACTCCGCCGGTAATATTGAGATGATCTATGACGATTCCGGTGAGTTCGGGCAGTATTCCATTGCCGGAAGCGTCAAAGGATTTCCGCGTAATTTTATCCTAGAGCCTGGGCAACGACAAACGATACGGCTCACCGTCAGGCCAAATAAAAGTCTGAATGATGGCGTCTACTGGACTCGCATTAAAACCATTTCCAATCCGGAGAGCCCACCAGTGGGCCAGGCCGAAGAAGGTCAGATTAATCCTCAAATTACGTTTCAATTCGAACAGGTAACCACCCTGTTTTATAAAGTTGGCAAAACTTCTACGGGTCTCGATATTACTGATGCAAAAATTAATATTGATGAGGGGCAGGGGGCTGCCATTGCCGACGTCGACCTCCAGGGCAATTCGCCCTACCTGGGTTCGATGAACCTGGAGGTGAAAGACGGCGCGCGGGAATCTGTGTTAAGCCAGCGGGTATTTGTTTCAATTTATGTGGATGATGCCCGGCGGCTAGAATTCGATGCGTCAGAGCTGGAGCCAGGCGATTATACAGCGACCATTACCTTTAAAACCGAACGCGCCGATATCCCGCGGGAGGATATAGTACAGGCGCCCCCGGTATCCAAACAGGTGAAATTTACGGTTCAATAAATCAATTTTTCTGTATCGCTGGTACAAAATTCCTGTACACCCTCTTCATTTAGAGTTTACTCAAATCAGTATCCTAAATTACATATTGTATAATCTTTAAGGCGTAATTTTTGCATTCTGATTATACTTGTTTCTTCAAAACGGGAATTTCGGGGATAATTTGTTCTGTTCGGCAAAGGAGAAGACGTATAATACCTACAGGGTTGAGTATATTGCTGAATGATGAACTTGAGAAGATAGTGAATTGAAACACGTGTCGACGTTGAAACACATTACCTGGGTGTTAGCTGTTTTGTTGCTACTGGGGCAGTCTGGCGTGTTTGCCCAGTCCGCCGGTGACGAAGGTTCCGAGGGCGAAGAGGTCTACCTCGCCTTCCGATATAAGGGAGCCGTGAATACAGTAATTACAGCCATTGCCAAAGATGAACAGTTTTATCTCCCGGTTACCGAGATCTTCAGCCTCCTTGAGATTAATTACCAGCTGAACATCCAGCAAATGTCTGTTAGCGGATACTATATTGAGCCTGATCTCAAATATACCATCGGATTCCGGCAAAATTATGCCCAAATCGGTGACCAGCGGATTCAGCTGTCCGCCGATGATATCCTTTTGAGAGAAACAGATTTTTATATGTTACCCAGTATTTTCCAGGAGGTATTCGGACTCAAATTCAGCGTGGATTTTTATCACCTGGAGTTAAACCTGGAGTCAGAGCGTACCGTCCCAGTTGTGGCACAGCAGCAGCGGAGCCGGCGAAGGAGCCAGGCTTCCGGAGGCACCGGGGGTATTCTGCAGGAGGATTATCCGCTTTTATATGATCGGAATCCGCAATTGCTCGATGGCGGTTTTCTGGACTACTCTGCCTTTGCCCGGTTTTCGCAGAACGGAAATCTGATCAATTATACCATGCGTCTGGGAGGCGAGGTGTTAGCGGGCGATCTTCAGGGGTCGGTCATTGGTGCGCACACATCCAATGCCAGTTCATTCGGCACGTCCGGAATGCGGTGGCGGTTTGTCCGCAGAAACCAGCCTGCCTTATCAACGGTCGAGGTTGGTCAGGTGAGCGCCGAAAGCATATTGAATAATGCCATGACGGGTGTAAAGGTTTCAAATGAGCCGATAGAGCCGCGAAGGCTTTACGATAATTACGTAATTGATGGTAATACGATTCCTCAGTCCGAGGTGGAATTATACCGGAATAACCAGCTCATCGGTTTCGAAAAGGCTGATGACCAGGGATACTATCGTTTTACTATTCCCCTGACCTACGGCAGTGCCGATCTCAGCCTCCGTATCTACAATCCCAGTGGCGGTGTAACTGAACTGGATCGCCGAATTCAGGTGCCTTTTACCTATTTGCCGCCCGGTGAATTGTATTACAACATAGCCGGGGGGAAGGAGCAGGCAACTTACCTCCCGTGGGCTGAACGCCGATCCACCTTTCATACGGATGCGGCGTACGGTGTGAATAACCGCCTCACCGGAAAGTTCGGCATCGACTACCAGGAAGGTGAAAATAACGATCAGCCGATATTTTATAGTTCATTGGCGACCCGCCTTGGATTACAGTACCTGGTCAATCTGGATATTGCGCCAGGATACTATTACAGACTACGGTCCAATGCCACCTATCCATCCTCTGCCGGGTGGCGGGTGGATTATACATACTATCCCAATCAAAATATTCTGAATCTCAGCGGCCGCGAACACGAGCTGAATTCCAATTTATATTATCCGTTTGCCATCGGAAACCAGCGATTTTTGACCCAGTTTTCCGGACGGTTCCAGAGTTATCCCGTGGGCAATCAGTTTGGATACCGCTCTCTGTTGAGCACAAACATCAGCCGGTTCAGATTACGTCTGTCATATCAGGATGTCTTTAGTCCAGGTGGGCGTTCTACCGGGAAATTGTCCCTGACCGGCAGCCTGACCATTCCCCGGGCGTTTGATCTTCCACAATTTTTCCGTGGAATGTACCTGCGATCCGAAATTTCCTATCTGACAGGTGCCGGAAAAGCCGAGCAGGTAGATTTTCAGGTACTCAAGAGTATTTCAAGAGAGGGGAGGTTTCGGTTTTCCTTCGGGCGAAATCTTGCCGGGAATTACAATACATTCGAATTGAGCTTTTCTTACGATTTCGACAAAATCCGGAGCACGAGTTCGTTGCGAATCAACCGAAATGAGCCGATCTTCACCCAGAATTTTCGGGGTTCTGTGGGGTACGACAGCGAATACAACACCGTAGTACTGGATAACCGGCAACAGGTGGGCCGTTCCGGTGCATCTATCCGAATGTTCGTGGATGGAAACGATTCCGGAACCTTCGATGCCGGGGAAGAACAGATCCAGTCTAATGCTATTCGCATCCGGAATGCTACCGGGCGGTTCACATTGAGTGACAGTGTCTCACGGCTGACCCAGCTCCAGGCGTATCGTCGGTATAATCTGGAGGTGAACGAGGCCAAGATCCGGAATCCGGTATGGGTGCCGAAGATTAAGGAATTCTCAATCGTCACCGATCCCAACAGTTTTAAACAGATCGACGTGCCATTTTTTATCACTGGAATCATCGACGGAAAAGTTGTTCGCCGGCAGGATGAGCAACTCAGACCGGTCGCAGGACTCCGGATGCATCTGGATAGTCCGGACGGTTCTTTTCACAAGACGTTACGCACCTTTTCCGACGGCAGCTTTTATGCAATGGAAGTCCCGCCTGGAGAGTACCAGGTGGCGGTGGATTCAACCCAGCTCCAGTTCCTCGGAGTGGAGTCGAACCCACAACAGCGAACCTTTCGAGTCGAAGCGCTGCCAGAAGGGGATTTCGTAGAGGGGCTGGATTTTACCCTGACTCCGCGAATCACAGAAGAAGCCCCAGAGGATGAACGATGCCGATATTTTGTGCAGGTGGGATTGTTTTCCTCCTGGGAGCAGGCCATATTGGAGCAGTCGGTCGCCGGGATGCTGTTCGGTTCGGATTTTCGGATTGTCTATAATCAAGAGTATGAGCTTTATGCCGTCCTCTCGGAACTGTTTAGCAATCGGAGCGTGGCTATGGAATTACGCTCCCGGGTCAGGGAACGCCTCTATGACGATGCCTTTGTCGGGGAGGATTGCTCACCCTTCGAGCCGTCGTTATTATATCGGGTCCATCTGGGGTCATTTAACAGCCAAGCGGCTGCGGAGAATTTTGCTGATTCTATTCAGTTTGATATTCCGGACGATATCATCATAAAGCAATACGCCGGAGATTCCCAATACCGGACTATCCTGTCATCGGAGGGAAACTGGCAATCCGTATTCCAGCAGATCGGCTCGTTGAAAAATGTAGTCGACAACGAGAATACATTTGTAATCATCGATTCGCCATTTCATTCGCTGGATTCCGATTATGCGTATCGGGTCCAGGTTGGTGTATACGGACAGAATGCACAGGCTGTGGAGATTAAGGAGCAACTCTCCAATCAAACCCAATACACATTTAACGTTGAGACTATGTCGGAAACTGGATTATACCTCGTCCGAACACAGCAGTTTTCATCATTGGAAGCCGCAATACAGGCCAGGCAGACTCTGAGCACCTATGCGAATATTGAACCGACCATAATTCCCGAGGTCGTCGAGTAACCCGAACGCGTCAGCCACTGAATTAGTTTAGTCTATTCATTATATTTAGTCGTTGGAGATAAAAATATTCAAATATGGGATAAGGTGAAAAATGGCGGAATCAATTGGACGGAGTACAACATTTGTTAAAGGTGATGAGGTAGAATGGGAACCGGCTGACGAAGGAATCGACCGGAAGATCCTGGCTTATGATGCCGAGATCATGATGGTGCTGGCGAGATTTGAGGCAGGGGCGATTGGATCGGTGCATAGCCATCCGCACCGGCAGGTAACCTACGTGGAATCCGGGCGATTTGAAATCACGATCGAAGGTGACACACAGATTCTAAACCGGGGAGACAGTTTTCGGGTCCCGCCAAATGTTGACCATGGAGCGAAATCCCTGGATGCGGGTATTCTGCTCGATGTTTTTAGTCCGGCCAGAGAGAGTTTTGTGTGATCACGGGAAATACCTGAAGCCAGGACGCCCGTTCGATATACACACTATGCCTGCTTAAGATGTCCTGATACGGCAAATGCTCAAGGGACATTATATTTTGGTATTTTGGAATTTTATTTACGGGGTATCATCGATAGAAGGTGTTGTTTATTCAGTGGTTAAACAATGGGAAAACATAATATTTCGCATAATTTTGAACCGGTTTTCCCTGGATTAAACCGATAGAGTATCTTCGAACTTGTTCTTGCAGAATCGTTGGAAAATCCTTAAAATTGTATAAACAATATACTGAATATATCATTTATTCACTATCCGCATGTGATAGGTGTTGCAGAGAAGGGGCATCGGGAATCAAATGCACGATGAAGGGACCAGAGATCGTTTGCTACCCCCATCACAGATTAAAAGTATTCTGGAAGACAGTTTCAACCAAAATCAATTTAGTGGTAAACGCATTCTGTTCCTCATACCGGACACTACCCGGAGTGGGCCGGTGGATTTATTATTCCGCCAACTACATGAGGTGTTAGGGGAGCGAGCCGCTGCGCTCGACTTTTTAATTGCCCTTGGCACCCATCCGCCTATATCAGACGAACAGATCTTCAATCACCTCGGCATAACAGCTGAAGAGTATAACACCACGTACGAAAATGTCACCGTATTTAACCATCGCTGGGATAAACCTGACACCTTTACCACCATTGGGACCATCAGCCCGGAAGAAATCGTTGAATTGAGTAACGGGCAGTTGGAAACGGAGGTGCCCGTTCGTCTAAACAAAATGATATTTGATTATGATTATGTGGTTGTTTGTGGACCGGTATTTCCGCACGAGGTCGTGGGATTCTCTGGTGGGAACAAGTACTTTTTCCCTGGGATTTCCGGGCAGGAAGTTATCGACTTTACCCATTGGCTCGGTGCGCTGATTACCAGTAGAAAAATCATCGGGACGAAGGATACGCCGGTCCGGGCGGTGATCGACCGTGCGGCATCGTTCATAGATGTACCGAAATTAAGTATCTGTTATGTCGTTGAGGGGGAAGAAATTGCAGGGCTATACGTGGATGCCCCTGAAAAGGCGTGGTCTGATGCTGCCGATCTGTCGGCAAAGACACATATTAAGTATGTTGATCACCAGTATAGGCAGGTGCTATCAATTATCCCGGAGATGTATGATGATATCTGGACCGGTGCCAAGGGGATGTACAAGATGGAGCCGGTGATCGCTGATGGCGGAGAGGTCATCTTATACGCACCGCATATTTCTGAGTTTTCGTATACCCACGGCGACAGAATCGAAAAAGTAGGGTATCACGTGAAGGACTATTTTGTGAAGCAGTGGGACAAATTCCGGGATAAGCGCTGGGGTGTACTGGCGCATTCGACGCATCTGCGGGGCGCCGGGGAATATGATGCGGCAACCGGTCGCGAGAAGCCCCGCATTACGGTCACCCTCGCTACGAGGATTTCACAGGAGCGCTGCGAACAGGCGAACCTGGGATATCGGGATCCCGATGAAATCGATCTGGCAGAATGGCACTCCAAAGATGGGGAAGACGTTCTGGTGGTTCCGAAAGCAGGAGAACTGCTGTACCGATTGAATTAGCACAACGCCATGAGTGGCACTTACAATTGAACAACTTTAGCTGTCAAATGCAATCACGGGAGGGAAAGCAAGAGGCATGAGTATTAAACTCAAGGAAGACGCAAAATATTCGTTACTGGTTGCAACCAGCATGGGGCTTCGGATAACCCCGGTCAACGGCCAGCCAGTCCACAACAGTACTAATTTTAAATTACAGGCAACCAGCGCAGAATCGAACGTTGCCAGCGTGTCATCATTTCTGGGATTACCCGTCAAAGTATTGACGGCATTTGTTAAGGACAGCCCCATGGCGCGGTTTATCAAAGATGATCTGGGGCGACGCCATATGGACTACGAAGGACCGGAAGTGGACCAGGGAGGTCCGTGGGGCTATCGCCATCAGATTAATATTGCAGACAGCGGTTTCGGTATGCGGGCGCCCCGGGTACAGAACGATCGGGCCGGGGAAGTCGGCCGGACACTCCGGGTTGATGACTTTGATCTGGAACGTATCTTCGGCGAGGAAGGTGTGAAAATTGTGCATCTGTCCGGACTCATTGCGGCCCTATCCGAAGATACGGGACAGTTCTGTCTGGAAATAGCCCGTGCTGCGAAGAAGTACGGGACCCGGATTTCCTTCGACCTGAATCACAGGGCCTCTTTTTGGGAGGGCCGGGAAGACGAACTGTATGAGATCTTTGACGAAATCGCCGGAGTCTCTGATATCCTGATCGGGAACGAGGAGGACTTTCAGCTGTGCCTGCGGATCGAGGGGCCGGAAGCCGGTGGCGAAGATCTGGGGAATAAGATCGATAATTTTAAGGGCATGATTACCCGGGTAAAGGAATCGTATCCCAATGCGACCGTCTTTGGAAACACGCTCCGGGAGGTCGTCAGCGCGAACACCCATCTCTGGGGAGCCATTCTGTCCGTTGGCGATGATTGGCATGTGGTTGAACCCCGCGAAATACCAGTACTCGACAGGATTGGTGGCGGCGACGGATTCGTTGGCGGTATGTTGTATGCCGTACTCAAGGGCTGGGATTCGGAAAAGTGGATCCAGTTCGGCTGGGCAAACGGTGCACTGGTGACTACACTGGAAACCGATTACTCCCAGGCCGCAGACGAAGATCAGATCTGGAGCATCTGGGAAGGGAACGCCAGAGTGCAGCGATAGAGCGCTACGCGGTGACGGACAATATGAAAATCCCTGTCCGCGTGATGTGAACTTTGAATATTTGGAAAAGCAGGAGTAGTAAATGAAGTGTGATATAGGTTTAATCGGATTAGCCGTGATGGGGCAGAACCTTGTCCTCAACATGAACGATAAGGGATATTCTGTCGCGGTATTCAACCGGACCGTAAGCAAGGTGGATGACTTTATCGAAGGGCCGGCCAAAGGTCGTGATACTATCGTCGGTGCGCACTCCCTGGAGGATTTTGTTGAAGCGCTTGAGCGCCCGCGTCGGGTAATGTTGTTGGTCAAAGCCGGCGATCCCGTTGACAAGTTCATCGACAAACTATTGCCTCACCTGGAAGAAGGCGACATCATTATTGATGGCGGAAACAGTAATTTTGAGGACACGATTCGCCGAACGAAGTACGTGGAGGAAAAAGGCCTGAAGTATATCGGTACTGGCGTTTCCGGCGGTGAGGAAGGCGCCCGCCATGGCCCGAGTATTATGCCTGGAGGCACTCCCGCTGCGTGGCAGCATGTTAAGCCAATCTTTCAGGATGTCGCCGCTCAGGTTGATGGCGAGCCGTGTTGCGATTGGGTCGGGGCAAACGGTGCCGGTCACTTCGTCAAGATGGTGCATAACGGGATCGAATACGGTGATATGCAGTTGATCTGTGAAGCGTATTCACTGATGCAGGCCTTTGGCCTCGAACCGGCGGAGATGTCTGAAATTTTCGGCGAATGGAATACAGGAGTACTGGATAGTTACCTGATTGAAATTACCAGAGATATCCTGGGCACCACCGATGACGAAACCGGAAAACCGATGGTGGATCTTATTCTGGATACCGCCGGACAGAAGGGCACCGGGAAGTGGACTGCAATCAATTCTCTGGACCTGGGGCAGCCGGTTACACTGATCGGCGAGGCGGTTTTTGCCCGCTTTCTGTCTGCACTGAAGGACCAGCGAGTAAATGCATCCAAGGTGTTGCAGGGACCCGGAACCGGTCTGGACGTTGACAAAGATGCGTTTATTGAGGCCATCCATGATGCATTGTATGCGAGCAAAATTGTGTCCTACGCTCAGGGATTTCAGCTGCTCAGAGCGGCGGCGGAAGAGTATGACTGGGACCTGAATTACGGTGAAATTGCCATGATGTGGCGTGGTGGGTGTATTATCCGGAGCCAGTTCCTGGGGCGGATTAAGGAAGCATTCGAAGAGACACCCGATCTGGAAAACTTGCTGCTACACGATTATTTCAAGAATGCAGTAGAAGGGGCGCAGAATCACTGGCGTGAAGTCATTGCCAAGGCCGTCACTGCAGGAGTTCCGGTGCCGGCATCCAGCACCGCGCTGGCATATTATGACGGCTATCGGAGTGAGCGGCTGCCTGCTAATCTTCTGCAGGCACAGCGGGATTATTTTGGCGCTCATACGTATGAACGGGTTGACAAACCGCGCGGTGAATATTTTCATACGGATTGGACCGGGGAAGGCGGTCCCGCAACTGCCGGCTCGTATAACGCATAACGACAAAATCTACCGCCAGACTCTGACCTTCCCGGAACCGGATTTGTTGGGAGGGCAGTCCGGTTCTGGACTCTCGGCTAACGATAGAAGGATGGGATGTTGGAACGAATGGGAAAATTGTGTAAATTAATCCCAGTTAGCAAGAATCCCATCCGCCCAGAACTTGCATAATGCTCATGTTGCTCTGAGTATTTTGTAACCTATTGAGGAAATACTTGTTGCCCCGGCGTTTGGAATGCTGTTTTCCGGGAATGTCAGCGATGAGCAATGTTAAGAGCTTCCGCTGCCACAAACATTTGAGGAGTTTGACCATAAGTGAATGAGAACAATAATAGGTTTTATATAAAAGTAAGGAACTGGGTATGGTACTAGATTTTAGTGATCCGACACCGCTGTATAGGCAGATCGCCAAAAATATAAAAGAGAAGATCGACACAAATGTCTATGAGATCGGAGAAAAGATTCCGTCTCAGCGGGAACTGGCGGACAATTACGACGTGAGTATGATAACCGTGAAGAAGGCGATCAGCGATCTGATTAATGAAGATATCCTATACAGCAGAGTAGGTAAAGGAACCTACGTTGCGAAGAAATCCAGCCGCTCCCGCATTGCAGAGCATAATACCATCGGTCTGGTGCTGAGCGATTTAAAGAGTCCCTTTTTCTCGTTGATTTCGCACAGTGTTGAAATGCAGGCAAGTGAGGAAGATTACAGTCTGCTACTCTCAAACTCCTCAGGGCAATTCGAAAAAGAGGAGCGGCTCATCAACCGGTATCTCGATATGGGGGTGGATGGGCTGATCATCGCATCCATGTCTCACGAATACAAAGCGAACAAGGCAATTCGATCGCTCCATGAGGATGGGTTCCCGTATGTCGTGGTTTCTTACGTGGCAGATGACGATATCTACCATGTCGGTACAGATCATAAAGCCGGGGCCTATATTGCAACGAAACACTTAATTGAACACGGTTACGAAGAGATCGGATTTGTCAGTGCCGAAACCGGAAATCTTCTTGGCGATATTCGGCGTAAAGGGTTTGTCAAAGCGGTTGAAGAGGCTGGTATCGGCTATGACCGGACAAATATGTATACGTATCCCTATAGCGGCGAGTGGAACGATTATCAGTCCGGATACGAAATTGGGAAAGAATTTGCCCAGCGCGATCACCTGCCTGAGGCTATGTTCCTTTATAACGATTTAGGCGCGCTTGGTTTTGAGGAAGCATTGAATGAAAAGCGCATTAAAATCCCTGAGGAAGTATCAGTTGTGGGGTTTGATGATATTGAACGGAGTTCTTACTGCAACGTACCGCTTACTACAATCAGGCAACCGACGGAGGAAATCGGGCGACTTGCCGTACATAAACTCATTGACCTCATTAAGGGAAAGAATCCCGAAGTGCGAACGATTTTAAAGCCAGAACTGATTATTCGGGAATCCTGTGGTGAGCACGCCGATCAGGATATGCAGAAAAACGAACAGGAGGTACGGCGTTCCAGATCCCGGTCTCCCTTCTAACGGCCGGAATTTTCTTGAATATTTGAGCAATCAGGAATTATATTATTGTGTATACCTAATATAACAAAATTCGCAAACGAATAATTGATGATGCAAAATCATCAATGCGGGGGAGGGGATCATATTAAAACTTTTAGCAATAGTATTTTATCTCCGTTTTAACATTTCCATATATTTATTAGCTTATTTTTAATATTGAAATGGATCTTATTCATAAATGTGTTAACGCTGGGTTCGAGTGGCAAGTGGCCCACGATTTAAGAAAACTTTTGGAGTGGTAAATTATGGCAATTTTTGACGAAAACTATCTGTTGGAATCGAAGGCAGCAAAGAGATTGTATACTGAGGTAAAAGACCTCCCAATCCTGGACGCGCACAACCACGGTGACATCGCAGAAATCGTTGAAAACACCGGATGGAGCGACATCTGGGAAGTTCAGGGGGAAACGGATCACTATGTATGGGAAATGATGCGCAAACGGGGCATCCCGGAAGAAAGGATTACCGGAGATGCACCCAATAAAACCAAGTGGCTGGAACTGGCGCGCATTATGCCTGAACTCATCGGAAATCCTGTATATGAATGGGTGCATCTTGATCTGAGGCGCCGGTTTGGTATTGAAGAGGCGATCTCATCTGAGACTGGAGAGCAGATCTGGAAGGAGACATCCGCTCAGCTAAAAGACGATGCTATGCGACCCCAGGAGTTGCTTGCGGAGATGGGCGTAGAAATCATGTGTACCACCGATGATCCGGTGACGTCACTCCCATATCATGAACGCGCAAAAACTGAACTCACGAATACCAGAGTTCTTCCGACCTGGCGCCCTGATAAATCCATGAAGATTGAATCGGACCAATGGAAGGATGTACTTAATGATCTGTCGGAATCAACTGGCCAGGATGTGTCCACCTTATCTGGCCTGCTAGATGCGCTGGAAACCACCCACAAATATTTTGAACAGGTCGGGTGTGTTGCCAGTGATCACGGGGTTGAGCAGCCGCATGCCTACTACGTCTCGAAAGACCGGGCTGCATCAATTCATGAAAAGGCATATGCCGGGAATGAATTGACACAGGAAGAAATCAACGATTACCATGCGTATTTGCTGGTACAGTTTGGCAGAATGAATGCTGAGTCGGACTGGGTCACACAGTTGCACATCGGTGCAGTCCGGGATTATCGGGATACGCTGTGGGAGTTGATTGGTCCGGATTCCGGCGGCGATCTTTCCACGCAGAATATCGAGTTCGTGAAGAATCTGAAATATTTTCTGAACGAATTCGACGAACAGATGGAGATAGTGCTCTATTGTGTTGATCCGACACATCTGCCAACGCTGGCAACGCTGGCCCGGGCATTCCCCAACGTGAGCCTTGGGATGGCGTGGTGGTGGAACGACAGCCCTATTGGTATGGAGCGGCATCTGGAGTATGTCGGTTCGGTCGATATTCTCCGAAACCATGCTGGCATGGTGACCGATTCCCGGAAGCTGCTGTCCTTTGGTTCCAGAACTGAGATGTTCCGGAGGACGCTGTGTAATGTGGTTGGCAGCTTTGTTGAACGGGGTCAGGCGCCAGAATCTGCTGCAGTTGATCTGGTGAAAGCACTGTCATACGATCGGCCCAAAGAATTATTCTTTAAATAGACAATTCCCGAAATCCGGATTGGGCGAGCAGCGGCATCTTATCCGGATTTAAACAGAAGAGGATACTATAATGAGGTACTCGTGGCGAATTTTGCTAGTGATGCTCGCAATTGTTGTGGGATTGATGGGATGTAAGGGGGAGACCAAAGTTGAAAGTATCAAACTGGCCCATGGGCTGGCACCCAGCCATCCAGTGCATAAGGCGATGGTCTTTTTTGCCGAGCGTGTAGCTGCAAAGTCTGACAGCACGCTGCTGATTGATATTTATCCCAGCGAGCAGCTCGGCTCAGAACGTGAATGTATCGAGTTGTTACAGATAGGAAGCCTGGGGATAACGAAGGTCTCCACGAGTCCGCTTGAGTCCTTTGAGCCGACGTTTAAGGTGTTTGGGCTGCCGTATCTTTTCCGCAATGACGAACATAGATTTAACGTGCTGGAAGGTGAGATCGGCAAAGAATTTCTCCGTAAGACGACGGACGCCAACCTGCGGGGATTGTGTTTTTACGATGCCGGGAGCCGGAGCTTCTACACCGTCGATAAACCGGTACATGAGCCAGCCGATCTGAACGGGTTGAAAATCCGGACCCAGGAAAGTACCACCGCCATGCGGATGGTCCGCGCGCTGGGGGGCTCACCAACGCCCATCTCCTGGGGAGAGTTGTATTCGGCGCTCCAGCAGGGAATTGTCGATGGCGCGGAAAACAACCCACCGAGTTTTTATCTGTCCCACCATTATGAAGTCTGTAAATATTACTCACTGGACGAACATACAGCGGTACCAGACATTTTGCTTATCAGTACCGTGGTCTGGAATAAACTGACGGATGAACAGAAACGGATTGTCCAGGAAGCGGCAAACGAATCGGCTCAGCACCAGAAAAAACTTTGGGCCGAATCCACCAAAGAATCCCTGGAAAAGGTAAAAGAAGCCGGAGTGGAAATTATTCGTCCGGATAAGGAAAAGTTTCGTAGTGAAGTGGAAGATCTCTATCAAACCATTAGCGAGGAACGACCCGAAATGTACAAAATGGTCGAACGGATCCGGAGCGTGAAATAGTTATGAAAAAATTTATTGCTGGAGTCGACTTCATACTGAAATGGTTCGTGATCGTCGTGATGGCGGCGAACGTGCTGAACGTGTTATGGCAGATCCTTACCCGGTTTATTCTCGCCAATCCCAGTTCATGGACGGAAGAACTTGCCCGGTACCTGCTGATCTGGGTGGCCTTGCTGGGTGCGGCGTATGCTCACCGGCTAAAGATGCATATCGCCATTGATTTCGTTGCCGAGAAATTTCAGGGGACAGCCCGGCACTATTCCAGAATGTTTATCCAGGCGTGTGTGTTTATCTTTGCGCTTATAGTTATGGTGATCGGTGGTATGAGAATCGTGGACCTGACCTTGTCGCTGGGACAGGTTTCGGCGGCGCTGCAGGTTCCGATGGGCTATGTTTATTCGGTGATACCGGTCAGCGGTATACTGATCATGTTCTATTCCGGGCTCTTTTTTGCCGATGAATTACGCGACATGCTCTGGGACCAACCGCGCATACTCGAACCGATCAATCAAAGCAGCATGGATGACTCTCAAACCGAATAATCAAAGGAACCGGATATGGTACTGACTGGCGTTATTGTTTTAGTAGTTTCATTTGTTGTTCTGCTTATTCTCGGGGTGCCGATCTCGTTCACCATTGGGCTGTCAACGCTGTTTACCATGTTGGTAAGCGTTGATCCGATCCCGGCGTTCACTACTATTGCCCAGCGGATGGCTACGGGGCTGGACAGCTTCGCACTGCTCGCCATCCCGTTTTTTATCCTCGCCGGACAAATTATGAACCACGGTGGCATTGCGCGCCGCCTCATTCGATTTGCCGAAGTAATGGTTGGCGGACTGCGAGGAGGACTGTCTTATGTGATTGTCGTCGCCTGTATGTTGTTCGGCGCGATTTCCGGATCAGCAGTCGCTGCCACAGCGGCTATTGGCGGGTTCCTGATTCCACTCATGGTGAAAAAAGGATACGAACTCAATTTTAGTACGGCGTTGAATATTACTGCCTCGACGACCGGACTACTCATTCCGCCGAGTAATATCCTCATTGTCTATGCATTCGCCAGCGGCGGAACGTCTGTGGCTGCATTGTTTCTCGCTGGCTATATGCCCGGGATTCTGGTTGGAGTAGGGTTAATGGCGGTTGCCGCTATTTACTCCATGCGCATGGGGTTTCCGAAAGGAGATACCGTCGGACTGAAGGAAGGAGTAATAGCCTTTTTTGACGCTCTGCCGAGTATTTTTATGATTGTCGTGGTAATCGGCGGGATCGTCGCCGGATATTTTACAGCCACAGAAGCCTCGGCCATCGCTGTGGCGTACGCCTTCGTTCTGGCAGTCCTCATCTACCGGGAAGTGAAATGGAAAGAAATTCCGAAAATTTTGTTAGATACCTCATCCACCACAGCCATGGTGATGATGCTGATTGCAACTTCCATCGCCATGTCGTGGATAATGTCCTACGTGAACATCCCCCAGGCCGTAAGCTCGACCTTAATCGGCCTGACGGACAGTAAAATCGTTATTTTCATTATCATCAATATCATTCTGCTGCTGGTTGGAACCTTTATGGATATGACCCCGGCGGTGCTGATATTTACGCCGATTTTCCTGCCGGTGGTCCAGCAATTGGGTATGGATCCGGTGCACTTCGGCATCATGATGGTACTGAACCTTTGCGTGGGATTATGTACACCACCGGTTGGCACGGTACTCTTCGTCGGGACCGGTATATCGAATACGAGTATCGAGAAGGTCGTGAAACCGCTGTTACCACTCTATGCCGTGATGGTTATTGGCCTGATGATTGTCACCTTTATCCCGTGGATCAGCATGTGGTTGCCAACACTGTTTGGGTTTTAACGAATTAAATGAAAGCGAGATATATTGAACGAAGAATCGAGCAAATTCTTTGAATACCCATGAAGGCAACAGAACGGGAAGGAAAATGCCGTCTGCGGTGAAGGAGAGCATTAAATATTTTTCCGATAACTCAGTCAGATTTACTCAAGGGATACCTTCTAATCATGAGTGGCTCTCTACCATCCTGATACCGGGAAAAGGGGAGTTCCTGAATACCCTCTGGAATAATCCTATGGATTCTACAGAGCAAAGAATCGGCCGTTTCAGGAATATGGTGCAGGATGGTGGGGCCACATTTTACAGTTTCTATGAAAATCTACTCGGTAATCCAGGAATACCCTTTCTCAAACCTTATACAGTCAAAACTTGAATTTTTCACTGCATATGATAAACCTAACATACGAAGAGGGATGAAAATACTATGGCGGAAAAGCTTTCATTAAACTTACTAAAATCAATAGCAGATGATGGTGTTGACAATGCAACACGAACCAGAGTGGCATTGGAAGACGACGCCGAGTGGGAAATCTATCCCAAGTCTGTCAATACCCTGGAAGGCAGTTACTGGTTTATCGCCAGGGACGGCAAGGTCAAGGCACTTTGGTTTGCTTCTCCTGAGGATGAACCGGCGATTGTCGGTGAGTATGAAGGTGAACAGATTGCCACAGATGCCGATGATATCAGCTCGCTGAAAAAGTGCCCACTCTCCCATGCAAATGCCGAAATCATGCGGGAACAATACGATTATACCAGCCCACAGTTGATTGGCATCAATAATTCTTACGGCCTTGGCGACAGGCTCGGCATTGCGAATCCGGCACATCTCAGGGCAATTCAGATTACCGACCTCAAACCGGTACTCGCCCAGCAGTCCATTCGCGAGATGGAGCGAACGAATCGTACGCCGGATGAGGTAATGGATGTGGCGACCTGGTCGGTATTGCAAGAAGGTTACACCGGTGGATTCGGTTCTGATGCCGATCATCTGAAAACGCCGGAGGATATTGACTATACCATCGCGGCCGGCTTTACCATGTTTACTATTGATCCGGGTGACCACGTCAATAATGAGGCTGACACGCTTCCGGTCGCCACGCTGGAACAGGAAGTCCAGGGACTGAATTGGACTGAATTGGAAGACGATTACGAATCAGCGATAACGCGCTACTCGGACAAAACCATCGAGGTCGACAGCACCTTCTCGCTGAATCCGTCCAGAGAAGATACGCTCCGGGCCTTCACCAAATACGGAAAAGTGATTGCGCACACCAAAAAAATGGTGCGCTATCTGGAAGAGAACTATCCCGAACATCCCAGTGAAATTGAACTCTCCGTGGACGAAACCGAGTCCGTCACCCAGCCGTTCGAACATTACCTGGTAGTGAACGAACTCCGGCGCCTCGGCGTGGAGTTGGTCAGTCTCGCACCCCGGTTTGTGGGACGCTTCGAAAAGGGGATCGATTACATTGGCGATCTGGACGAATTCCGGGAAGAGTATAAAAAACATCTGAAGATTGCAGAGAAGCACGGGCCGTATAAGCTGAGCGTTCACTCCGGCAGCGACAAATTTTCGGTATACGAAGTAGTCGGTTCACTGGATATGGGACATGTCCATGTGAAGACCGCCGGCACCAGCTACCTGGAAGCACTCCGGGCAATTGCCAAGGTGAAACCGGATCTGTTCCGCGAAATTTGGGATTTCTCCAGAGAAATCTATGATACGGAAAAACGGAGCTATCACGTTTCTGCCAATGTGAATAAAGTTCCCGCCGGTGACGAATGTTCCGACGACGAACTGGTGGCACTTTTTGAGGACGAGCAGGTCGACGCACGCCAGGTGATGCACGTCTGCTTTGGCCGGGTTCTTTCCGAAAAGACTGACAGCGGCGACTACCAGTTTCGGGACAAGATTCTCGATACATTGGAAGAGTATGAAGATGTGCACTATGAAACTCTCATGTCCCATTTCGCACGCCATTTTGAACCACTGACATCGAAGTAAAAATATGAAAGTAGGTTAACCATGAGCTATTTGGACAAACTATTCGGGCTACAGGGGAAAGTTGCCGTAGTCATTGGCGGCAGTGGCGTACTCGGAGGAAGTATGGCCACAGCTCTTGGCCAGGCCGGCGCCAAAGTTGCCGTGTTATACCACAGTAACAGCGACGGTGCCGAAAACCACAAAAAGGCCATCGAAGACAACGGTGGGGAAGCAATTACCGTCCAGGCTGATACCTCCGATAAAGCCAGCCTGACTGCTGCCAGAGATTCCATCCTCGATGCCTTCGGGAGGGTCGATATCCTGGTGAACGCGCCTGGCATCAACTCCACAACTCCTGTGTTCGATATCGATGAAGACGAGTGGAATACGATTCTTGACGTGAACCTGAAGGGTGTCTTCTATGCATCCCGGGTGTTTGGTAAACAGATGATCGAACAGGGTGGTGGAAGCATTATCAATATCTCTTCAGCCTCTTCGGAGACACCGCTTTCTAAGGTGTTTACCTATTCCATTTCCAAATCCGGTATGAACAACATGACAAAATTTCTCGCCAGAGAATGGGCGGAGGATAACGTCCGTGTCAATGCGGTGGCCCCTGGATTTTTTCCGGCGGAACAAAACCGCGAAATCCTGACAGAGGAACGCACCAACTCCATTTTTAACCACACACCGATGAACCGGTTCGGCGAACCGGAGGAACTGTCCGGCGCTGTGGTGTGGTTGGCTTCCGAAAACGCTTCCTCCTTCGTGACCGGCTCTCTGATTTACGTGGATGGTGGCTTTACCGCGCAAACGATCTGAAAAGCTGTGTAGGGATTAAGATATAGGATTGTGCTGTTTCTTAATCTTACTCTTAATCTTAATCGTAATCTTCATCGATGTTGTTTGGACGGAGAAAGGAAAAGGGAGAAGGGGAAAAGGAAAAAATGTTCGTTGTTGGTCGTTCGTCGAACGATGGTTCGGCTCCCGATTTCTTTCTGAGCAAATAAAAATAGGGGTGAGGAACAGATCGATAGTTTTTCCGGTTTTACAACGAACAACAGACCACGAACAACTACCGGCCGAGGCAGGAACGACCAATCCGAAATGGGGTTCGGACACAGAACTCAAGACGCCAGAATCATGACCGGGTTGAGCGATAATATTGAACACTTTAACACTATAACACAATTTTAACTTGAACACTGCTGTACCAAACCGGAGATATTCAAATGGCATTAGACATTAAATCCGCAGATGAATGCGAACTGGATCTGTTATCACTGGGAGAGTGCATGATTCGTTTAAGCCCTCCCGGGCACGACCGAATCGAAACCGCTCCGTATTTCCAGGCGTATGCCGGCGGCGGAGAATATAACGTAGCGTATGCGTTGGCGCGATACGGGCTCCGCACCGCCTGGACCGGAAAACTGGTCGATAATCCGCTGGGAGCATTTATCCGAAATCATGCACAGGCCAGCGGCATGGATTTCAGCGAAGTGCTCTGGGAGCCGTACGACGGTGTTGGCCAGGAAAATCGCGTCGGCCTGAATTTTACCGAGGTGGGCACCGGGATCCGCGCCAGCGTTACCATGTACGATCGCGGGCATTCTGCGACGATGAACATGGAACCTGGCGAGATCGACTGGGAACGGATTTTCAACGAGCGCGGCGTTCGCTGGTTTCATCTGGGTGGCATATTTACGGCTCTGAGTGACGGCTGTGCCGAGGTGGCGAAAAATGCCATGAAAGCCGCCCACGAAGCCGGAACCGTCGTGAGCTACGATCTGAATTTCCGAAGTAAACTCTGGACGACTGAGAAAGCGATCGAGGTCACCCGTCCTTTGGTACAATACATCGATGTTCTCATCGGGAATGAAGAAGATTTTGAAAAGGTGCTAGGCTTCGAGATTGAGGGCACTGACGAATCGTATACCGGACTTCAGGTGGAGAACTACAAGAAGATGGTTAGCCAGGTGTTGGACGCCTATCCGCACCTCTCGGTCGTCGGCACTACGCTGCGGGAGGTTCTGTCCGGTCTGCTGAATAACTGGTCGGCGCTTTTCTGGTACGACGGCGACTTTTATCATTCGTATAAGTTCGAGGAACTGGAGATCGAGGATCGCGTGGGCGGCGGTGACGGCTTCTGCAGCGGGATGATTTACGGCTTCCTGAACGATTTCGACGATCCGCAGACCATTGTGGAATTCGGTGCAGCGCACGGAGCCTTATTGCAGTCGACACGAGGCGATACCAGCGTCATCACCGTAGATGAGGTGAAGAGCGTGATGGGCGGCGGATCAGCCAGAATTAAACGATAATTATATCTCTGGGAGACGACTGACTTATGGACAGAGCACAAATTCTACAGCAGTTGACCAATACCGGTATTGCGGCGGTGATCCGGATGGAAAGCGTAGAAAAACTGCTGGCCACGGTCAACGCGATCCGGGCCGGCGGCATCGACTGTATCGAAATTACGATGACCACACCAGACGCGCTGAACGTCATTAGCCAGGCGCGACAAGAGCTCCCGGACGATGTCTTAGTGGGCGTGGGATCCGTATTGGATGGCGCCACGGCCAGGATGGCAATTAATGCCGGCGCCCAGTTCGTGGTATCCCCGATATTCAAAGAAGAAATTATCCACACTGCCCATCGATACGATGCCCCGGCGATTCCCGGTGGCTTTACGCCAACGGAAGTAGTCGCTGCCTGGGAAGCCGGTGCAGATGTGGTCAAAGTTTTTCCGGCATCCAGTGTCGGGCCAAAACACCTGAAGGCGATTAAGGGCCCGATGCCACAGATTAAACTGACGCCGACCGGGGGAGTGAACCTGGATACGGTTGCGGATTTTCTTGGTGCCGGTGCCGAATTTCTTGGCGTGGGATCGGCACTGCTGAACAAAAAGGCGATAGCCAATGAGGACTGGGAGACGCTGACCGAGCTCGCTGGTGAGTTCATTTCCAGGATCAAAAAATTCCGGGAAGGGCAATCTGCCGGATAGCCTGGTCTTGACGATTATCCGTCTGTAAAGCCGGGGAGCTCCATCTTTTTTTACAACCCATAATGCGTAACTAAGGGAGGGCTGGGTTGAAGAACCTTTCTATATTTCTGACAGTATTTATCCTTGCTGCAGCGGTGAATGCCGCCCAGATCGAACCGATAACGGTGGATGTGTGGAACGGCAATGCAACAATCCAAACGGAACAAGTCTCTGTTGAGTTTTCGTCCACACCGCCTGCATTAACTATTTCTAGGGACGATCAGGTCCGACTCCAAACCAAAAAGCATAATGCTTTTGTCTACGAGACAGACGGTGAAGCAATCCCATTTACGAAGACGGGACAGATCCATCGTCGGTTTCAGGGGTTTGTCGCCGATTTAGCTACGGAATCGGGTGAGACTGGCCAGCTAGTGGTGAAGATGGATGCGGAGAGCCATATCACACTTGAACTGTTACCGCCAGCCGGAGCCGCCGAGGCCGTCCAGGTGAATCTGGAGCAGTCGGCTGAGGACCATTTCTATGGACTGGGCGATCTCTGGAGTACGGAAACCGTGGATGCGGCGGGCCACAAAGTAGAGATGTGGGACCACACCGGGACGCCGGATGAGTGTGCGTATGTTCCGTTTTATATGTCAACAGCCGGGTACGGCTTATTTGCGGACAACGCCTATCTGGGGACGTTCGATTTTGGAAAAACCGATAAAAACGTCACGGCGATCCGTTTCGAGTCGCCAAACCTGTCTATGCATCTTTGGGTTGGAGAAACCATGCGGGACATTCTGCCGCAATATCTTGATTTAACCGGCTATCCGCCACAACCACCCCAGTGGACATTCCTCCCACAGATCTGGCATGACGCCGGAACCTGGGATAATGTTTTTACCGACGTAGACCGCATGAAAGAAAACGATATGCCGTTGGGCGCTGTCTGGCTGGATCGGCCCTGGGCCCAGGGTGAATACGGCAGCGACGATTTTATCTTTGATAAAGAGCGGTATCCGGAGCCGGAGAAACAAATTAAGCGTCTTCACGATCAGGATATCCGTCTTATCGTCTGGGGATGCGATTTCCTGACGCCGGATTCCCGCTATTTTGAGGAGGGCAAAGAGAATAATTACTTTGCCGCGGTAAACAAGCATGAATCCAATCGATCCCTGGATCAGTACATCGTAGATTTTGCCCAACCGGAAGCGCAGAAGTGGTTTAAGGATATTATCAAGAATGCGCTGGAAATGGGGGTGGATGGCATTAAACTCGACCGCGGACAAACCTATCCCAAAGATGCAACGCCTCCAAGTGGTCGCGATCCCATGGAAATGCACAACTACCATGCCTATCTCATTGTGAAAACCTACGCCGAGGCCCTGGAGGAAGTCCACGGGGACGATTACCAGCTGACGCCCCGGGCCGGTTGGGCCGGCACCCAGGCTTGGACCATGAAGTGGCCGGGCGATCTCAGCAGTGGGTTCGATACCTACAGTGGTCTGCCTTCCGCGGTGCGCGCACAGACTGCCGCTGGAATGACAGGCTTCGCCTTTTGGGGCACCGATGTCCCGGGCTATGGAAATAATGCCACCAAGAAAGCATTCCTCCGCTGGATGGAGTTCGGAACGTTCAGTCCGCTCCTGCAGTTGGTCGGGAAAGGGAATCACAACGATATCCCTTTCTCCTGGGATGAAGAAGCAGTACAGGTGTACAAATATTACGCACAACTACGAGAAAAAATGCTGCCGTATCTGACTGACCAGGCGAAAGTCAGCGCCGAAATGGGGATTCCCATGGTCCGGCATTTGGCCTGGGAATGGCCGGAGGACGAAAATGTCCACGATCTGCACTACCAATATTTGTTTGGCGATGATCTGCTTGTAGCGCCAGTCATCGACAAAAAAACGTCCAGAACGGTCTACCTGCCGGAGGGACAGTGGGTTGACTTCTGGAACCGGGATCGAGTACTGGACGGTCCGCAATCGCTGGAGGAGGATGTCCCGGTAAACAAGATACCGGTGTATATCCGCAGCGGAAGCAAATACGCATTTGAACTGCCGGAAATGTCCCTGCCGGAATAACGGACAATCGATAACCGTAAGCCATTCACACACAGGAGCAATCCAATGAAAAGTCACTTTTCGTTTAAATCGGTTTTGGCTGGTGTCATACTCGCACTCTGTTTGGTTCCAATGATGGCATTAGCGCAGAATATCGTAGATGAATCATTACCATGGAGCGAACGGATGGCCCAGTCGGAAATGTTCCGACGGGGTGCTTACTCGCTTGAAGGTGATGGAGAGTTTAATATCACCCACATCGGCTCATTAGATGATTGGAGTTATAGTGCCGCACTACTGATGCAGTCGATTGAACGGGTAGGACGTAAGACCGGAAATGACATGTATTTCAATTACATGAAGAGGTATGTCGATCAATTTGTGGAGCAGGACGGCGACATCAGAAGGTATAGTATCGAAGAATACAACATAGATAATGTTAACCCGGGCAAACTGTTACTGACACTCTATGAAGAGACCGGTCATGAGAAGTATCGACTCGCGGCAGAAACCATCCGGGAACAGCTCAAAGGACATCCGCGTACCGACGCCGGTGGCTACTGGCATAAACGGATTTACCCGGATCAGATGTGGCTGGATGGAATCTATATGTGGACGCCGTTTGCCGCTCGTTATGCCAAAATGTTCGAAGAACCGGCCCTTTTTGATGATCTGACAGAGCAGATAATTCTCATTGAGAAAAAGACCCGGGATAAAGAGACCGGTCTATTGTACCATGCCTGGAATGAAGACAGAAGCATGGATTGGGCCGACGAGGAAACCGGGCTTTCCCCCCACTTCTGGGGACGCGCAATCGGCTGGTATGCCATGGCCATAGTAGACGTACTTGACTATCTGCCGAAAGATCATGAAAACCGGCAGGAACTTATCAATATTCTCCAGCGGCTTACCGTCGCGCTCCTGGAAGTACAGGATCCGGAGACAGGCGTATGGTTTCAGATACTGGACATGCCGGGCAAGGAAGGAAACTACAGCGAAGCTTCCGCTTCAAGCATGTTTACCTATGCAATGCTGAAGGGCATCAACAAGGGATATCTCGATAAGAAGCACCTGCCCAAGGTGAAAAAGGCGTATCAGGGGCTCCTGGATCAGTTCGTTACGGTGGATGGTGCCGGGTTGGTCAACCTGAATATGGTTTGTACTGGTGCCGGCCTTGGCGGTGATCCTTACCGCGACGGTTCGTTTGAATACTATGTCAGCGAGGACATCGGAACCAACGCCCTGAACGGTGGCGGACCATTTATCATCGCCAGCCTGGAAATGGAGAAGGCTAAGTGATTATGAGTATAAGTTATACGATATAGGGTATAGTACTGCGTATTCCGTATTGCGTCATTTTCGCTAAGTATTTTGGGATGCGTGATAGGGACTACGCAGTACTATAATGGTAGCACCCGAACACTGACTAAGGACAGAAATTTTGTTGCAGAGAAAAAATTTAGTGTCGGCAGGCTTTTACGGATTAATGCTAGAGTTAGTTTTAATTTTGATACCAGCGATAACGTTAGCACAACTCCCGGCCTTTCCAGGCGCCCAGGGATTTGGCTCGGAGACCACTCACGGACGTGACGGCGAAATTATTGAGGTCACGAATCTGAACTCAAGTGGAAGTGGGAGTTTCCGATCAGCACTGGCGGCGTCCGGCAAACGGATTATCGTTTTCCGTGTCAGCGGGATTATCGATCTGGGAACGAACCCCATCGAAATAACGAATCCATACCTCTATGTTGCCGGACAGACGGCGCCCGGTGACGGTATCTGCCTGCGAGGCGCGCCGCTGGAAATCAAAACCCACAATGTCGTCATCAGGTATATCCGGAGTCGGCCCGGGGATGATCCGGATGATTTTAATCCGGGCAGCCGGGACGGACTCAATATCACCAATGCAGCCTATAATGTGGTTATTGATCACTGTTCATTCACATGGGGACTTGATGAAAATGCGGGTATTTGGTACAACAATGCGAGTAATCCGGTCCATGATGTAACAATCCAGTGGAGTCTTGTCGCGCAGGGGCTCCATGAAAGTATTCATCCGGAAGGTGCGCATGGAACAGGATTATTGGTTGGTGATTATTCACAGAATATTTCTATCCACCACAATCTATTTGCGCACAACAACCAGCGAAATCCCTTGCTGAAGGGCGGTGTCAAAGCCGATATCAGAAATAATGTGGTATATAACTGGGGTGGAATTTGTATTCAGTTGAATGACCGTGATGGGACAGAACAACCAACGTATGCCAATCTGGTGAATAACTTTTTTAAAGGCGGTCCAGACAGCGACAACTGGGAGGTCCGTATAAACCGAAGTGGCGACGAAGCCGTCGCCGCAGGATCTGAAATCTATGTTGCCGGGAATATCGGGCCGCACCGGAAGAGCGATTCCGAAGATGAATGGAATATCGTGCAGGATTCCGAGAGTGGTATCAGAGCGGAAACGGCGACCGAAGCGCCGACTGTTATCCAGTTTGAAGCGACGGAGGTAGTTGACTACGTCCTGGCGGATGCCGGTGCGGTGAGACCCAATCGCGATCGGGTCGATGCGGATATCGTTTCACAATTCCGGAACGGGACCGGAGAGATTATTGATAAAGTGTCGGACGCCGGTGGTTATCCCGACTATCAGTCGGCGACTCCTCCACCAGATGAAGACGGTGACGGCATGGCAGACAGCTGGGAAACGGAGAACGGACTAAATCCCAGCGATGGCAGTGACGGAGCGGCTGATCGGGACGGAGATGGCTACACTAACGTGGAAGAATATCTGAACATGCTGGCTGTGCAGGAGGGTTTTCTCCTGCCACCGACCGGATTACGTAAAATACATGTGGACGGTAATTCAGTCCGTTTACAGTGGGATGAAATTATCAATAAGGAATCCGGCTTTGTGGTAGAGCGTTCGGTCGATTCTGCAAGCAACTATGATGAAGTGGGGCGTGTGGGAGAAAATGTAACCGAATTTACCGATAGCGGACTTGAACCGATCACCACCTATCACTACCGCGTGTACGGCTATAAGAATAGTACAACATCGGATACGGCGACCATAACGATCACGACCCTCACTGCTGATGGCCGACCGGTACCTGTAAAGGCCCCCGAACCACAGGACGAGGCCACGGATGTCCCTATGCTCGGGACATTGGCGTGGAATGGAGGAGAGGGTGCGGAATCGTATGATATATATTATGGTATAGAAACGCCGCCCCCGTTTGTGAAGAATGTTCGGGAAAAATCGCTCAGCCCGAAGCTCGGCTTTGCCGATACGGAGACTTATTACTGGCGGGTCGACGCCGTAAACGGTTCCGGAACCACAGAAGGCCCGGTCTGGAGTTTCCGGACAGAGATTATTCCAGCTGAGGAAGTGGCGGCCTATTCATTTGATGACCTTTCATCAGAATTTCTTAAGGATGAATCCTCCGGCGGTAAGTCACATTATGCGTATCTGAAGAATATGGACTCCGTTAAATCTGTCACCGGAGCATTCGGCGGGGCAATTTCACTCGACGGCGTCGACGATTTTATCGGCGTTCTGAACAATTCGGATATTCGCTTTAGGGTGGAAGATTTCTCGATCTCGTTCTGGATCAAGACCAACTCCACTGGGACAATACAACCTTTGGTCTCCCAAAATAACGAGGGAGGCACAGGGTATAGTCTTCATCTTACCCAGAACGGGGGTATTGCATTCTCCCTCAATGACGGCGAGGGGACGTCGACAGTTGCAACCGGATCCGGTTCGGTTGCCACAGGAACATGGACGCACATTGTGGCCATGGCACACAGGCATCCCGATGAACTCAGGGTGTACCTGGATGGAGAACTGGCTGCAACTGTTCCAGACACAGTCGGGGATATCTCGACGGGAGAATTATATACCAAACTTGGTACAAATACCGATGAGTCGGTATTTGTTAAAGGTGGAATGGATGAGTTCAGCATATTCCGGTATGCGTTATCCGGCGAGGCGGTCTCGAATCTATACGAAAGAAATACTACGGCGCTCGATCCGTCTTCCTCACCTGAACAATACGAGCTTTCTGTGCGGAATTACCCTAATCCGTTTAACCCGGTGACGATGATAGAGTACACGGTGCCAAATAAAGCGCCAGTAACGGTATCAGTCTATACCGTCACTGGGAAAAAAGTGGCTACGCTGGTGAACTCCAGGCATAGACCAGGACTCTACAGAGTTCTTTTCGATGGGAGTCCTTACGGAAGCGGCCTGTATTTCTACCGTATCACAGCAGGCTCGCAGGTACAGACTGAAAAAATGATCCTCGTGAAGTGAGTGCGAATGGGGAGCGAAGACTATGTTCTGAACCACGGGAAAATCGGGATAAGGATATTCGCCGTATTATCCCGAGTATGAGTACAAATATGACATATATTTTATAAGAAAATCTTGACATATAGATGGCCAAATAGTATAATGAGTATAACTATAATACACATTCCTTCACGCGGCAGAACAGCAACATTGCGAAGCGTTAATATAGGCTCCAAACCTATGCAGGACGTATCAATGTCATAGAGTATTTTAATAGATGGGGGGGGATATATATTCACATTAGATATTTGGTACAGTTGGCCATGGTGTATTATGCGTCAGTCGCATTTGCACGAGGTCCACTGGGAGGAGCACTGACAGATGTTGCGTACCAATCGCATTAGTGGTGGTGTGTGGAATCAACGCATTTCCGCACCGAGGTCTTACTCACTCCCTGCAATCAGCCCGATGGGTTTTAGCGGTCGGTATCGTTCAAATGCCGGTGATGTTGTAGCTCAGAGCTGCAATAGTAAATGTTAGAAGCGCTCCATAACTTTGAAGCGAAAGAGCAAAAATGAGTCATTGTCGGAATTTAAACTCAAATAAGAAAAACATGAGAGGTAGCAGGATGAAACTACTCCGATTAGTATTCATACTTTTTGTAGGAACAGTAGTTTTTTCGACAACTTACGCTCAGAGCACCGGGCGAGTTGCCGGAAAAATTACTGATGCCGAAACCGGAGAGCCAATCATTGGTGCGAATGTCACCATATCTCTGGATGACGGCAGAACCATTGGTGCGGCAACGGACACTAAGGGTGATTATACAATTCTTAATGTGCCAATCGGATCTCATGATGTGAAGGTGACCTATATCGGGTATGCGACCGTAGTAAAGGAAAACGTCCAGGTGGAAACAGATCGGATTGCTCGGGTCAATTTCCAGTTGCAGACAAGAGCGATTGCCGGCGAGCAGGTTGTTGTGCAAGCCGATCGCGACGTTTTGAATAAGCAGGTTTCCAGCAGTCAGTCGATTTCCTCCGCCGCAGAAATTTCGGAAGCGGCTGGTGTCACTACTGTTGAGGATTTTCTTTCGACCCAGGCCGGCATTACCGGACAGGAGAACCTGAATATCCGTGGCGGCAGTGCTGAACAGACAGGGACCATTGTCAATGGACTGACCTTTACCAATGCCCGAGTAGGTAAGGCGCAGGCGAGTATTCCGACGAGCGCAATCCAGGAAGTGAGCGTTTCGCCTGGTGGTATGGACGCACGCTACGGTAATTTCCGGTCGGGTCTCATCAACATTACGACAAAGAGTGGAACCCCCGATGCGTTCCATGGGGGCATAAAAATTGATTACACGCCAGCCCAGCAGAAGCGTTTCGGGAAGTCACTGTATCATCCATACAATAATTTGTTACGACCGTATTTTGATCCCAATGTGGCTTTTTATTGGGATGAAGACCTCAGTTCCGGTGGTTCCGTAGCAAAATGGCTTGACGATCCGATGAAGAGAGAGACGTATCCGCAGTTTTACGGTTACCGGCTGTACAAGCAGATATATAACGCATCCGTTCCGGAAGAGGAGCAGGTGAGTGAGATGGACTTGTATCTGTGGACTGCCTGGATGCATATGGTGGAGCCGAAATGGGACGATCTGAAGAGTTATGCCGATACAACGGCCGACTTTGCATTTGATATTATTTCCGAAGAAGAAATGGCCAGTTTGACTGCGGCAGAACGGGATACGAATCACTCTATTACCCGGGCGCAGCAAAAAGCGATCGCCGACCATGCCGCACGGCAGCGGGAAGGCGCTGTGCCGGACTATAATATCGACTTTGGGTTCGGTGGTCCGGTGCCTGTGATCGGTAAGGCGCTCGGTGGCGCAACGTTTTATTTTTCTCACCAGACGAACAATTCGGCATATGTTGAGCCGGCATCACGGGATGCTCAGCTCGATCATACTTCTCTGCTGACACTGAAATCGAACATTACAGAGAATATGACGCTCCAGCTGAACGGCTTGTATAAGCTCTCCAAAGGGGCGCTACCGACCATGCCGAGTAACGGTTCCATACCGCAGCTGCTCGAACAGGGATCAGGGGACGCTGACGAAGCAGGTGGTGGTGGCCTGATGAATGAGAATAATTTAGAACTGATTTACGATCGTGGCCCTGATTACTATTACCATCCCACATTCTGGCAGCCGAAAGATATTTCCTATTTCATGGCGGGCGCAAAATTGAATACCGTCGTCAATGAGAAAAGTTATTGGGACCTGACCTTGAATTATGCGTATCAGAAAGATGACGTGGATTTCAAGGTTACAAGGGATCCCAGCATGGTCACTAATTTCGGGCCGATTTTAATTAATGAAATGCCGTTTGGCCGGACACCGCACCAAAGCGATACGGTGTACACGGCAGATGGCTCGGACTTCTATGTCCATGGCCCCTTTGGTAAACCGGGCGGCTCTGCTGCGATTACCGGTTCCCGCAGGTTCCAAAGCAAAACCGGTCAGTACCACGAAAATTCCGTTACCCAGCAGTTCAAGGGAGAGTTTGCCTATAATAACCAGGTCACGAATCATCATTTCCTGCAAACGGGAATGAGCATGGATTATTATGATCTGAATAATGATCTCTGGAACTACTGGAAAGACCATGATACCGATTACAGCCTGTTATTTCACCGCCAGCCATACCAGATTGGCGGATATATCCAGGATCAGATTAACTTTGAAGAGATCTCGGCCAAGGTCGGTATGCGTGCAGACTACTATAATAGCGGTGGTGATGTCTGGCCGACCGGTGACCGGTTTAATGAATTCGGAGCCGAACTTAAGGAATTAGGTTTGGATATTCCCGTCGCTTATCTCCCGGGTCCCGAAGGTGATAGTGATGCCATGCGCTACGATATTCTGAGTAGTGGAAGGAATATCACCTGGGAGCGCTGGAGAGAAATCGATCGGTATTACGAGATGAGCCGGGACGAAATGAAAAACGAATTACCGGGTGTTGCCCCAGGTACAATTGACAGCCTGTATGATGCCTTTGGGGGAGAAGAAAACATCGATTTTCTGGAACCCACCAAAAATTATCTGGTATTCAGCCCAAGAGTGGGGGTCTCCTTTCCGGTGACAGATCGTTCCAAGTTCTACTTTAATTATGGACATTACCGGGCGACTCCACCCCTGTCTGCGATGTATATGTACACCTATAGGCTCAGTAAAGGACAGGGGCTCAATTTTATTGGGAATCCCAACCTTGAGCCACCCAGAACTATCTCCTACGAGTTGGGTGTTGCCTATAACCTGCTCGATCAGTACCTGATAAACCTGAGTGGGTATTACAAAGATATCACCGGACAGGAAACCACCATCGAATACGTCGGTGATGCTAGTTATGATGGCTGGGCGAACAACCAGTACCAGGACATCCAGGGCGTTGAAGTGGACATTCGCAAAAATGTCGGCGATTACCTGACCGGATGGGCCAATTTCCGGTTACTGTTCCAGCGGACCGGATATACCGGCCGAACAACCTGGTATCAGGATGACCAGCTGAACCAGCAGCCTGACGATATCTACTACCAGGCCGAAGAAAGTCAATCGAACCCGCAGCCGTCTTTCCGGTCGAACGTGACGTTCCATGTCCCGGATAATTTTGGTCCGGCAGGCCCGGCCCGACTGTTGCTTGCAGGATGGGATATCAGTGGCTTATTCACCTGGGAACAGGGTGACTATTTCACCTGGAATCCGGAAAACTTGCGTAACGTCAATAACAACCTGCAGTGGCCGGATTACTACATGTTTGACATGCGGATATCTAAGGTGTTTAACGTGGCTGGCTCCCGTCTCAGGTTTTATGCAAATGTAGAAAATCTCTTTAATCTGAAGGTGAACTGGATGCAGCGCGGATGGGCCTTTAGAAGCGATTCGGATAGGGAGAATTACTTTAATTCGCTCCATCTGCCTATCTATGATAGTCCGGAGTATCCGGAAGATACCTATACCGCGGGCAATGATAAGCCGGGTGATCTCAGATCAGAGGATAAACCGTACATTAACGATCCGAATAATGCCCTGTGGCTCTACGGACAACCGAGAACCGTCCATTTTGGCATTGACTTTAGCTTCTAGGAAGACACGGACAATCTGACGATAGTGAGAATGCTCAAACGGAGATAATTTTTTATGAAACGTCAATACGGAAATTCAACGAGTTTGCTGAGAAATGCCTTGGCACTGTGTCTGACATTATTGCTGGTAATTCCGGTGTCGGCTATGGGCCAGCAAAAAATTATCCGGACAGGACATCTCTGGTCCGGTGTGATTGAGACCGGTGGAAAAGGTCTGATTGAATATGAAAATCTTTCCTGGGCTCCCAATGATTGGAATATCCAGGGGCCCAGCATGGAGAATGGGACCGCACAGACCGGATCAGGGATGTGGATGGCCGCAACCAACTGGACGGACCCGCTGGGAAATGTTATCCCGAAGGCGGTAACTTTGCCGGTCCCCAGCAGCGACTATGAAGGCACAGTCACCACCGTTGTTAACCCGCTGCAGAGTTATTTGCGCTGGGATCTTCCTCTGAATTACACTATTCAACAGGAAGCGCAGGATAACCAGGTTGATAATTGGGGGGATCCCAATCCGGGGCAAATGATCGGAACCTCCGATCAGGTGCTTAAGGTTACGAATATGACTCCTATGGGGGTGCAGGTCGAGCGGAAAATCTACGGATGGGCTCAGCAATATCACGATGACTATATTGTATGTGAAGTGATTCTGACCAATACCAGCGATCAGACACTCAACGACTACTACCTGAATATCCACGAGAACAATTTTCAGATTGACGGAGTCGAAGGAGACGATCCAGGTATAAACATCCAGAATATATGGGAATACACCTGGGACCACTACTATGGTTCCCGACAATCCGACTCGCTGCGTATATACTATATGTACATGGCCGATGATGCGAGCTTGTCCGGAGATCAGATGGGCACCCCGGTGTATAATCAGGATGGGCGGCTGTACCAGCAGGAGATACATTTCTACGGGATCCTGCATGCGTCACAGGCTCCATTTACAGGCGATGTGTCAAACAGCGTTGATGATCCGTCTCAGCCATCGGTATCACTCGTGCTCAACAATCCGGATGCGGATATTCAGGATGAAGTAGTCGGTGGCAACAATGCGAACAGGCCAAAGACCTATGATCTTATTGCGGGGAACTCGGGATCACCGGTACAGCAGGCTTTTACCCAGGCAGATGGCGCATACCCGAATACCACACACCAGATTCCCAACGACGAACGCGGCCTGTCGAACTGGGACCAAAGCATTCCCACGATTTCGGCTGCCAAGCCGTTCACGAAGCGACACGTATCTTTTGGACCCTACCAATTTGATCCAGGTGAAAAGCTCCGCTTTGTCTGGGTCAGCGGATTTGCTGGTTTAAGTCTGAAGAAGGCGAAAGAGGTTGGCGAGAAATGGCTTGCCGGGACTCTTGAGGAGCCGCCGAATCTTCCGGATGCGCAAACCGGATATTTCCCGTCGAATTTTGCCTTCCCTGGTGATGCCACTGAGATGGACAAAACCAAGGACAGGTGGCTCAGCACGGGTATAGATTCTGTGCACCAGGCTGTTTCACGGGCCAAGTGGAATTTCGAGAACGATTGGCAGGCCATCCAGGCTCCGCAACCGCCACATATGCAGATCTACGGAAGCGGAGAAGGGATGCGGATCCAGTTTGCAGCGCCGGAAGCGGAATCCCGGTCGAACTTCTTTGGATACCGTGTAATGCGCAGAAGTGGGAATCAGGATACAACCTTCTATAAGGAGATCCACAGAGTCGCCGCAGATACTGCAACCAAAGAGACCGTCCGGATGGGAAGCAGCACTTTCAACGGCTACAAATGGGTTGATACAAATGCCAAACCTGGTGCGTCATACTACTATTATGTCCAGTCCGGCGTCGAAGTTACGTCAGCCCAGGCGGCGAATGCATCCCACCTGACAGCGGGAGAGATTATCTGGAGCGGCAGAGTATTTGGCACGTCGAGGTTACCTGTCGAAACTAAACGAGCAGTCGGGAGCTCGCTGGATTCCATCAGAATCGCACCGAATCCCTACTATATTTCCGATCCGAAACTCCAGACATATGGACTTTCTAATCCCGATGATCCCAGACTGTTGATGTTCTTTAACCTGCCACCGGAGGTTACCATCAAGATATTTACGGAAGCCGGTGACCTGGTCAAACGGATCAATCATACCGAGACTCCTATTTCGGAAAATGTGACTGCTTCCTCCGGGTTTGAACGATGGAATATGCTGACGGATAATCAACAGGCGATTTCGAGTGGTGTCTACATTGCCGTTTTTGAGACACCCTCAGGGCAATCATCATATCAGAAATTTATCGTTGTCAGATAAATAAAGAGAGGGAATTAAATTCATGAAGCGAATAACTATTTTCATTCCTTGTTTATTAATTCTGCTCGGTACCGCACCCGAATTATTCGCGCAGAGCTATGGGCCTGGTGTGAATACGAAAAAGACGGGGCAGGCTACTATGACCTTCTTACAGGTCGGGATGTCTCCCCGCGCTACCAGTCTGGGTGATGCATATACTGCAGTGGGGACTGGCGCAGAAGCGATCTTCTATAATCCAGCCGCAATCACTGAGTTTGACGGTAGTATTCAGGCGTACGTGACCAATACGCGGTTTATTGCGGATATTAACCATATAGCCGGCGCCCTGGCGTTTCAGCTAGGTACAGCCGGTACGGTGGGACTAAGTATGCAGAGCGTCGACTACGGTGAGATTATCCATACCTCTATCCTCTCGGAATCAAATTTCCAGGCGAATCCGCAGGGTTATATTGAACACGGATTGGTGGAGAATGTTGGGGCCTATGCCTTTGGCGTGACCTATGCCCGGCAGGTCACGAATAAGTTTTCCATGGGAGGAAATGTCCGGTATGTTGGACAAAACCTGGGCACCGCCCAGCCGACAGATACCACTAGCCTTGAGTTCGGCAAAGAAAAATTCGTGTACGATATGGGCGTCAAATTCAATACCGGGTTTAAGAGCTTCAAGTTTGGGATGTCCATGCGGAATTTTGCAACTGCCGTTCAGTTCCAGGAGATTTCAAACCAGCTGCCGCTCAACTTTAGTTTGGGTGGGAGTATGAACTTGATGGATTTTGTGGATGAATCCATTGCAAACCATTCCGCGCTGTTGAGTGTCGAGTTTTCGCACCCAAACAACTATGCAGAACGAACCATGGTCGGTTTAGAGTATACCTTCATGGATCTCTTTTCGGTGCGGACTGGCTATCGGAGTAATTTTGATATCGGCGGATTCAGCGCCGGGTTCGGCATCTCGCCCGAAATTTCCGGGAAGAGAATTACCATCGATTATTCCTACTCCCAGACAATTGACTACTTTGAGCCGGTCACCCGTATCGCGCTGAGTGCAAACTTATAGGGTGCACAGTTAAAGCGTACCAGAAGGAGATGATTATCTTTCCGTGAAATAAAATCAATTCATTCGTATTGTGAAGATAGACAGGATGAATTGTAAATCAATGAGAGGATACTTACAAATTAAAGAATCAGATTCACTTTTGGCGTCAATTGTAAATATCCCGGGTGTTATATACCTTATATAGAGGATCGATGATTTCTTTGCGAAGTGACGACGAGGAAGAAATGAAAAAATGTGTGGATAACACAAATAATCGAGTGGATAGAAATTAGGTTTCTTAAACTAATTTGGTTCAGCACTGGAATTGAGGACTTAATTTCTACTCTGAGGAGGCAAACGTAAAAAGGTTGTTACAATTTTTAACCCAAAAACAGATAAAGGGGAAAAAATGAGCATCAAGAAAGGTATAGTTCTATTTGTGGCGGTACTGTTCAGCGCGCAGTTCGTCCATGCACAGTGGCAAGTGTATAATTGTAATGTGCTGCCGGAAAATTTTACTAAGTACGACAGTACCTTCCATGAGGATCAAACTTCAAGCAATCTGGAGAATGGAACTGCGGACCTGTTAACACTTGAAGAACATCCGGATGAAGCGGGAAATATGATAATTCGGGTTGATTCGGAAAACAGTGGCGACAGCGAAATGTGGGAGTTCCCATGGGTTGAAGATCCGAGCGAAGATGGCGCCACACTGGTCTTCCGCGCAAAAGGAGTCGATGGTGGAACAAGAGTCCACGATCTCTATGTTGGAAATGGTGTCGCAAGAGAGCGCCTTACCGGTAGGCTCAATGGGGATATGGAATGGAATAAATCTGATGTTGACACAGATACCACATTCTCGAATAATTACGATATTTTCGAGTGGCACACATTCACAATCACCATTTCGCCCAATAACCAGTTTAAACTGTACATCGATGATAATCCTGACCATGTACTCCTCTCTCTGGGTGGCGACTCTGAAGAGTACAACGGCTGGAAATTCGGGGATGGCGGTTCGGACCATTACCGGACTCTCTATGATTGGTTCGCCTGGAGGACTGATGGCGAATATCCTCCCGCGGAAGGCAGAGAGATCCCCACAGGGATAGAGGACGAGATTGCTAACACACCTGCGGAATTTACGCTGGCCCAGAATTATCCCAATCCGTTCAATCCCGAAACGCGTATCTCGTACACACTCCAAAAGGAGACGCCGACCAGCATCAAGGTTTATGATTCCAATGGTAAACTGGTTGAAACGCTGGTGAACGAGAGAAAGTCAGCGGGAACGCACACTGTGGAGTTTAATGGTGCCGGATTGCCGTCTGGTATCTATTTCTATACGTTATCAGCGGGGCAGTTGACGCAGACCAAAAAGATGATACTGCTGAAATAACTGCACGTTAAAGACCTTCCGGTCCCTTCCCTGATTTCAGGAAGGGACCGGACAGTAATAAATAGAGGGAATAGTTGAGAATGGGTTCAGGATACTTACCTTCTAATTGAACGGGCAAAGAAATTGTCTGTCGGAAGATTGACAGATTCGTGATTGATTCAAGATAGGGACAGAAACAAAAAACAGAAAAGAGGAGATATCTATGCTGAGAAAAGCTATCACTTTAGTGCTATTCGTAGCATTTGTTGGTACGAGTGCTCTGTATGGTCAGTCGATTTTATACCTGTCGACCGAGACCAACCAGCCTCCGTCAAGCAGTACAGTTTTAACCGATAAGCTGGTCGAATGGGGATATGACATAACCTATAAGGATATCGGTAATTGGGGCACCCCGATAATCACTCCGGAGAACCACGACCTGATGATTGTGGATGAGATTATCAGCTCCAGTAGTATGGATCCAATTGGAACGGAATGGCCAATTCCCTTTCTCAATTTTGAAGCGTGGGGATCTGATGCCATTGGCCTCACCAATGCTGATAATGAGTTAAGTGAGAAAAACATTGGCACGCAGCCAGTTACCATTATTGATGAGTCTCATTCGGCTGTCGGTGGACTGAGCGGTGATGTCAGTATAGTCAGCGAACAGGCCGATACCGAGATGTTGATTCATTTCCTGATTGACGCCGAAGGTGCTGTGGGACTCACGGAAGCCACTGAAACCGGAAACTGGCAGATGGCTGCCGTGGACAGCGGAGCCGCGTTGGTTGAAGGAAACGCACCGAACCGTATGATCACTTTTGGACTGCACAATAACGGGATTGAATCACTGACGGACGATGCCTTCACCATACTTCAGGCATCAATCGAGTGGCTCCTGGAATCACCTACCGTTGGCGTTGAAGATAACCTGACCAATCCGGTGACCTATAAGCTGAACCAGAACTATCCGAATCCATTCAACCCGACGACCCAGATCTCCTTTACCTTGCAGGAACAAAGCCAGACGACCCTGAAGGTGTATAACAGTCTCGGACAGTTGGTGGAAACGCTGGTGGGTAACCAGTCCATGTCACAGGGAACACATAATGTGACATTTAACGGTGCCGGACTTCCCACGGGTGTCTATTTTTATGAACTCACCGCGGGCGATTATTCAGAAATGAATAAGATGGTTCTGGTAAAATAACGTTTCATCGAAAATAAGTTGAATCCTGGAATACTGGGAGTACATATGACGGATTGTGTACTCCCAGTATTCATTTAGGAGGGCATTGAGTGCGAAAATTTGTTTTACTCTGTAGTATTTTATTTTTTGTTAGTCCGAACCTAATTTCTGGCGCTGAATCCGAAAAAGTTGATTCTTCCCTGCCATGGTCAGTCAGAATGGCGCAGACGGTAATGATCCGCACGCCCGATCCCGCCCTACTCGATTTTTCAAATGAGCCCGAATGGGGATATACGAACGGGCTGGTCCTGGATTTCATTATGGATGTCTGGGAAAAAACCGGGGATGAAAAATATTTTGACTATATCGTTTCCTATTATGACAAAATGATTAACGATGACGGGAGTATCGTCCGAGATTATGAAATGGACGATTATAATATCGATAAGATCACGCCCGGTAAAAATTTATTTGAAGTGTACCAACAGACAGGCAACGAGAAGTACAAAAAAACTCTGGATATCTTGATAAAGCAACTGGAAAGTCACCCCAGAACAGCTGAAGGTGGTTTGTGGCATAAAAAGCGATATACACATCAAATGTGGCTTGACGGTTTGTATATGGGATCACCGTTCATGGCAGAATATGCCAAAAAGATGAAGCAGCCCTCCTGGTTTGATTTTACCGCAAAACAGTTATTCCTGGCAGAAAAAAATACGAGAGATCATCACACAGGGCTCTTATATCATGGATTTGATGAAAGCCGAAATCAGCGATGGGCGGATAATATTTCAGGGCAGTCGCCTAATTTTTGGGGACGAGCTGTTGGCTGGTATGCTATGGCGCTGGTCGATGCGCTAGACTTTTTTCCTGAAGACCATTATTTCCGGGATGATATAATCGGTATCCTCCGGAGACTGGCGGAAGCAATTTCCTCCGTCCAGGATCCGGAAACCGGGGTCTGGTATCAGATTTTGGATAAGCCGGATGTTGACGGGAATTATCTGGAATCTTCCGCATCAGTTATGTTTGTTTACGCCTTGGCAAAAGGTGTTCGAAATGGCTACCTGGATAAAAAGTACCTTGATGTTGCGAAACAAGGGTACCAGGGTGTCCTGGAGCTGTTTATAGAGGTCGATGACAACGGGCTAATTACGCTTACCCGTACCTGCGAAACCGCCGGGCTGGGTGGATCTGGTCCTTACCGTGACGGAACTGTGGACTATTATCTCAGTGAAAATATCAGACCTAACGATCCCAAGGCTATCGGGCCGTTTATTGGCGCGAGCCTCGAAATAGAAATGCTGGAATGACCTGTTTGGATAAAAAAAGACACCATATTCATTCAATGGAAATTTGAAAACAAATATTACACCAATATTGATATAAAGCCCTCGTGGTGATATTGATACTACATCGATTTCCGGATCAACATTTCAAAATATCACTTGATGCGATGAAAGCATCATAGCAACCATATGGAGGACCTCAATGTTCAAATGATTCTTCCTACTATACAGAAATTGTTCAAAAACTATCTCGACCCTAAATAACTAATCAGAGGATATTATGAAAGCATTTAAAAATTATACGCCACATTTGTTGGGACTCTTTATTGCCCTGTTTGCCTTTGTAGCAACGACAATAGCGCAACCGATAGCCTTCCCCGGCGCGGCAGGCCCCGGAAAAAATGCGACCGGTGGCCGCGGTGGCAAGGTGCTGAAGGTCACCACCCTGGCAGACAACTCCAATACCGGGAGTCTGCGGTGGGCTATCGCTCAGAGCGGCCCCAGAACAATTGTTTTTGAGGTCTCGGGCACCATTGAACTCAACACGGTTCTCGATATCACCCGGGATGATATCACGATTGCTGGTCAGACGGCGCCTGGAGACGGAATCGCTATCAAAGGATTTTCCACACGAATCAGCGCTGATAATGTGATTATCAGGTACATCCGATTCAGAATGGGAGACATTAACGAACACCAGGGAGATGCGCTCTCAGCCACTGATGGCGATAATCAGGACATCATTCTCGATCATTGTACGTTCAGCTGGTCGATTGATGAGACGATGAGTCTCTACGATAACAGAAACGTCACCGTCCAGTGGTCGATGATTACCGAGAGCCTGCACGACTCGTTCCATGAAAAAGGCCCGCACGGGTATGGCGGGATTTGGGGTGGTCGACCGGCTGCTTTCCATCACAACCTGATAGCGCACCACACCAGTCGTAATCCGCGATTTAACGGATCACGATATCACGGAAATCCCGGCGAAGAAATGGTGGATTACAGAAATAACGTACTCTACAATTGGAGCGGACAAAGTGTATACGGCGGTGAGAACGGCAACCAGAATATGGTCGCCAATTACTATAAATACGGTCCGGCCACTGGACCGAGAAGCCGAATCGTAGATCCCGCACCCTCCGGAAGTTGGTACATTGCCGACAATTTTGTTTACGGCTATCCTGACATTACCGAAGATAACTGGGATGGTGGCGTGGATACGGGCGATCCCGAAGCAATCCGGGCAGAGAGCCCGCACCCGGTGGAGCATGCCCCGACTCATACCCCCGAGCAAGCGTACCAGCTGGTATTAGCGAATAGTGGTGCGGTTTTGCCGGTCCGGGATTCCAACGATACCAGAATTGTTGAAGAAGTGCGTACCCAAACGACGACCTACGGCGATGATGGCATTATCGATTCCCAGTCAGAAGTGGGCGGATGGCCGGAATTAGCCTCCGGAACCGCACCAACTGATACAGACGACGACGGAATGCCGGATGATTGGGAAAATGATATAGGGCTAAATCCGAATGACGCCGCTGACCGTAATGACGATCTGGATGGCGACGGCTATACGAATCTTGAAGAATACCTGAACAGTTTGGCTTACCGGGCCGACTATCTGAATTCACCGGCGGAACTTGAAACAGAGGCCGTTTCACCCTCCGAAGTTGAACTTACCTGGAAAGAAAACGTGGTGTTCGAAGATGGCTTTCGGATCTTGCGATCTGAAGGGGATACGAGCAATTTTCAGGAAGTAGGCACGGTTGGAACGGATGTCACAAACTACACTGATACCGGACTCTCTGCCGAAACCACCTATTACTATAGAGTTCGGGCCTACAATTCCGATGTGGAGTCTGTCCCGGGGAACGTCGCTGAAGTGACAACACTCTTCGCGGACGGCAGGCCACTCGCAGTGTCCAGCTTTAGTATCACAGATGGCCAAACCGGAGTTGATGTCCTGCCTGAACTCTCCTGGGAGGAAGCGGATGGTGCGACGTCGTATGACATCTACCTGGGGACATCCGAATCGCCGGAGCTACTGGCCGAAGGAATTACAAAGACCGAATACCGAATAAGTGAAATTTTAGAAGGAAAAACTACGTATTACTGGCGAGTTGACTCCAGGAATTCCTCCGGCATCACGGAAGGTACGGTTATGTCATTTACCACCGGCACGTACCACCCCACGTTACAGGGCTACTGGGCTTTCGATTATGAAGCCAACGGGTATACCCCGGATTCAACTCTCAAAGAAAACTGGGGCTTCCTCTCCGAGAGTATGTCAGGGAATAGCAACCTGATGATCACCGGAGTCGAGGGCCAGGCATTTTCCTTTGGTGGAAGCGAAGATTTTATCTATATCAATCACGCGCCGGATTACGCACTCGGCGCCAAGCCGTTTACGGTCTCGTTTTGGGTAAAACTGGACAACCCGCCAACAAACGCCTACATGTTTTCCAAAGAGAATGCGGGATCGCCTGCAAACGGCTTTGCGATCTTTGGGAATTCCAATGATGAAATCGTTTTCCGGGTCGGTGATGGCGAAAATATGTCCACTGTAGTGACCTCTGCCGCGCCGTATGTTACCGGAGACTGGGTCAAACTGACGGCCGTGCGCAGGAGAGCCACGAACGAATTGGAAATTTATGCCAATGGAGATCTGCAAACCAGCGGTCCTGATAGCACCTGGCAAATGCGGACCAAGAGCCGGATTTATCTCGGATCAAGCGCAGGAGCCGGAAATTATTATACCGGTGGTATGGATAATGTGCGGTTTAATAATTATGCCCTGGATGCGGAAAATATCGGAGATCTAATCACCACGGATCTCGCAGACGATATCGCCACGCCGCAACAGTATGCAATCGAGTTGCGTAATTATCCAAATCCGTTTAACCCGATCACCCGGATTAATTATGTTGTCCCGACGGAGAACAAGGTCAGCTTGAATATTTACGATATTCGGGGGAAACTGGTGGAGACGCTGGTGTCGGACCAGACCAGGCAGCCCGGAAAATATTCCGTGAAGTTCGACGGTTCGTCGCTTAGCAGTGGCGTGTATATCAGCCGGCTGCAGGTGGGAGAAAAGGTTAAGACAAGAAAAATGATGCTGGTGAAATAGACCAACGCTAACAACTCGAAAAGGGGGGGGCCTCACGCAAATTGGGGCTCCCACCCAATTCTGAACCGCACATTTTTAAGATTTTTGGAGATAGATATAGATGAAGTTTTTTAGATTAAGTGTTTTATGCGCAGTATTTATCGGATTTGCGTTCAATCTTTCAGGCGCCGAAACAGCGGACATCATCGTAGCCAAAGATGGCAGCGGTGATTACAGTTCTGTGCAGGGTGCGATTAATTCCATCCCGGTGAATAATAGTTCGATGAAAATCATCCTTGTAAAAAATGGGGATTACGAAGAGCAGGTCCTCATTGAGAAGGATAACATCACGCTTGTCGGGGAAGATCGTGAAAATACTCGAATCTATGCAAATATGCCCCGTCCGGATGATGGATTTCAGACCAAGCGGAGAGCGCCAATCAGCATATACGCCCAAAATATTATTCTGGCGAATATGACGATTGAGAATACCCAAACTGAGCGCGGTATCCACGCCTTTACCGTCTATGGCGGTGGTGATGAATTAAACCGGATAATGACTATCAATTGTAACATCCTGAGCTACGGTGGGGATACCATGGCACTCTGGAACGAGGAAAACGGTATGTACTATCATCGGGATATTAATTTGAGAGGCGCGGTGGATTTTCTCTGTCCCAGGGGATGGGCCTACGCAGAAAATATCGACTTTGAGGTCACCAGGGAGACGGCAGTCCTCTGGCATCAGGGCTCTGAAGACAGAAACCAGAAGTTCGTGGTGAAGAATTCCACCTTCTCGGCATTTGACGGTAACTACGATTATGATCTGGGGCGGCACCACTATGATGCGCATTTTTACCTGCTGAACAACACCTTTTCAGAGCGGATGAAGGACAAACCGATCTACCGGGCTGAGCCGGATGATGCCTATCAGTGGCCGGACCGGAATTATTTCTATAATAATACCAAGGAAGGTGAAGATTACGAGTGGTTCAGGAATAATATCCAGGAAGCGGAGGGGAGACCCACTCCCGGTGAGATTACACCGGAATGGACTTTCGATAATCAATGGAATCCCAGGGAGTGGATGCCTGCCGTCCTGCCGTTTACTGACTGGCCGATGCCGGCCGATTCGGCGGTTAAAGTCGGAACGAATCCGGAATTAACCTGGAAAGCAGGCCGGAATGCGATGTCCCACAATGTCTATTTCGGGACGAGCGAGGACCCGGCATTTCATTCCAATGTCAGCGGCACATCCTTTAGCCCGGGAGAGCTCCAGCCCAACACGGAGTACTTCTGGCGCGTCGATGCCGTCAGCGAGGACGATACAGTTGAGGGAGAGGTATGGCATTTTCATACTCAATCTGACCAGGCGCCGCCCAAGGCAACTTCGCCAATCCCGGCGAATGGCGGAACCATCGATCCTCCGGTGAAGGCGATGACCTGGGAGATGGACAGTCTGAGCGCCGATACGGCAAAACTGTATCTCGGCTCCGATCCTGAATCGCTGTCATTGGTGAACACCTACACCACCGAAAATTACGATCCCGAGCCGTTGACCATCGGCGAGACCTATTACTGGCGGGTCGATCTCGTAAATCACATGGGAGTGACGACCGGCGACGTCTGGGAATTTACGCTCCAGGGATACGGTTATACCGCGGATGATGTCGATTATACCCAGGAAGATGACGACAACCATTTTCTGGTTGTCGAGGCAGAACAGTATTCTGACAGCACGATAATAGGCGAGTACCAGTGGGAGGTGGTTGATTCGGTGGAAGGCTTTTCTGGCTGGGGAGCCGTACAAATCGATCCGAGCGACGGTCGAGCGATCTATCACCAGCTGATGGAAAAAAGTTCTCGGTTGGACTATATCGTAAATTTCGTCACCGCGGGAACCCATTACATCTGGGTGCGTCAATACAATCCGAATGACGACAGCCAGTTCATCCACATGGGACTCAATCACCAGGAGCTGGATAACGCAAAGCAGATTGGACGGTTTGATACCCTCGGCGTCTGGGAATGGGCGCAGTACAATAACGTGCCGGCAGATTATTATACGCCTGTCCGCAGGACATTCGACGTCAAATCGAAGGGTATCCAGTCGATTAACTTATGGTTTGGAGAGGCCGGGACTATCGTCGACAAAATTGTCCTAACAACCAATCCGGATTACACGCCGACCGGAAAGGGACCCGGTGCAACAACCGGTATCCAGGATAACAAAAGCAATGGAACGCCTGAGACGTACCGGTTGATGCAGAATTATCCGAATCCGTTCAATGCGAGGACGGCACTGGAATATACGCTTCCGAAAGAATCTGATGTCACGCTAAGGGTGTACGATCTTCGGGGCCAGGTGGTGTATCAGAGGAATCCGGGACAGCAGCAGGCCGGAACCCATCGGATTACAGTTAACGCCAGCGACTGGGCAAGTGGCATTTACTTTTGCGTATTGTCCGCCAATAACTTTCAACAGCGAATCAAGATGGTCCTGCTAAAATAAAAATCATGGTGAAAGCATAGGTTTGCATATGCTGAAAAGACGCATGAAACCGGTGATTATTGGGCCGGGAGGGAGGTAATCAATTCTTATTGAATCCAACAATTATATTTATTATACTATCTATACACACCGAATGAATTAAGACAAGAATACGTGAAAATTTGATAACTGTTGTGTGCATATAGATACAACATGGTAACCAATCCTTGAACGGAAAGACAAGTGGTACAGTTCATTTTGGAGAGAAGGATAAGATTATACCCTCCAAGGCGACTATTACTGCTGGATGATTTGTTAATTTCTACATCACAACATACTGAACGAATTTGAACCCGACCGCTGGGAGGATGGGTTTAAAAGAGACACTTTAAAGATTGGTCGCAAACTTTTGAATCGCACATATTAATACGAAAGGAGGGAAAAAAGACTCTTAGCGTGCAAGGGACTATGACCTCCCCTGTTTGATCTTAAGAGGAATTTGATTGAATGACGAACAAAGAGGAGTAATCCAACAAGGAGGAAGTGATGAACATTATGAAAAGGGTATCATTTTTGATGGCCTTCGTGGTGTTACTAAGTTTCACTACGAATGCTTCTGGTACTGTTATCACCGTTGATGACGGTGAGAGTATCGGGGATGCTATCGCTAATGCAGCCAGTGGGGATACCATTGAACTGGTAAGTGGTGGCATCTATGATGGGTTCGATCTTGCTGATAAGGAGATCACAGTGGTGGCTGAAGACGATGCCATCGTTATGCCAATGATCACCAGCGATATTGATATTTCCGGCAGCGGAACGGCCCTCGAAGTCGACGGAATTGAACTGGATGGCCACTATGAAAACAGCTATGCATTCAATTTCGAAAGCGATATGGACAGCGTAACGTATCTGAAGGTGAAGAACTCCGTGATACACCGGTGGGAGAACACCTTCCTGCGCGCGAATCGTTCCGAGTACAGAGCTGACACTATTATGGTGGATAACAGTGTGATCTATGAACTTGGTGATTACGACCTAATCCAGGGACGGGGTAATTTGCTGACGAACTATATCAGCTTTACCAATTCCACCATTTATAACAATATTGAATCCTTTGTGAGAGTTGAACAGGATTCCATCCCGTTTGATATAGTTATTGACCACGTTACCTTCAATAACGCCGTTTCTTATGGCGATGGTGATGGGATTTTCCTTGATCTTGAAGGGGCACCTGCAGGTTCTAAATTCGTGTTCACAAACAGCATTATCGCTAATTTCAGCAATCCGAGCGAACAGGTTGAACTCTGGGAATTTAGCGATGCGCTGGCAGACACGATCCGGAACGTGCACTTTTACAACGTCAATGCAGATACTGCCAATGGCTGGGATCACATGGAAAATTTCACCATGACAGATCCACAGTTTGAAAATGCCGAAGCCGGATTGTTCGCACTACCGACGGGTTCAGCGCTGTTGACTGCTGACTCTGATGGTGGAGCCGTTGGCGATCAGCGCTGGGGCTCTTATGATGTCGCAGCGAGTAAGATCGCCCATTGGGATTTCGACGATGCTTCCGGATTAACCGCTGATGAATCGGTGAATGGTTTCGACGGAACGCTGACCAATATGCTCGGGAACGAATGGGATGTCGGTGTACACGGCACGGCGCTGGATTTCTCTGCTGGTACCGACTCTTCGGTTGTGTTAGTCGAAAGTAATGACACTCTCGCAGTTGATTCCACCCAGAGCTTCTCTATTTCGCTTCTTGCCAAGACGGATCCGATTAATAATACGAATGCCCAGGGGCTACTCATGAAGGGCTCCTTTGGTGATCCGAATTCTGGTGACCGTTACCAGATGGAGTTCAAGGATGGCGAAGTCCGGATTGCAGTGGATGATGATGAAACCAAGAGCCAGTTGGGCGGCGAATTACCCGCAGATTATCCGGTCAACCAGTGGGCACACATTGTCGGTGTTCGTGACCAGGGTATTCCGGGACTGAAGAACAAGTCGTTGAAACTGTATTTGAATGGTGAATTCCTGGCTGCCATGCCGGACCTGACAACAGGGCCCATTCAAACTGACACGGATGATCCGTTCGCACTTCATATCGGGAATTCGATCAATTTGGACACGCCGCTTGATGGGCTGCTGGATGATGTGCAGATGTACGACTATGCGCTGACTCCCGAAAAAGTTACCGAACTGTATGAATCCTATGCATTCGATCCGAAGACCAAGGTGGCGTACTGGAAGTTTGACGGCGCAGCTGGCGACTCTGTTATTACAGATGAACTCGATATGTCTGATGGTGGCTTAATCAATATGGACCCGGATTCCTCCTGGACGAGTGACGGAGTCATGGGTTCAGCCGTCAATTTCGACTATGCACCTGATTCCGGTGTCGTCGAAATTGGGGATTATGCTGCTGTCGATTTCGATTCGACGGATAGTTTCACGCTTTCAGCATGGGTCAAGACTGATCCGATTTCCTACCAGGAAGCCCAGGCTATTATGATTAAGGGTTCCTTCAGTGAGAATTCCGATCTGGGCCATTTCGGTAGCCGCTATCAGATGGAAATGAAAGATGGCGAGCTCCGGGTTGCAGTGGACCATGGCCCGACTGATGCCAAAACCCAGCTGGGCGCAGATATAACAGGTGGAAACTTTGCCGCAGGGAAATGGAACCACGTGGTTGGTGTCCGTGACCAGGCGCAGGATTCACTGAAGCTGTATCTCAATGGGGAAAAGATCGGAGCGATGAAGGACATTACTGAAGGAAATATTAGCTCCGATGTACCGCTTGTAATTGGAAATAGGTCTCCCGAAGTACCAGGGGATGATCCATTTATGGGGCAGATTGACGAAGTGGCAATTTACGACTATGCCATGGATGAAGACGAAGTGAAGAAGACGTTCAATGCCTACGGTATGAATCCGAGCGCACCGCTGGTGCATTATAAACTGAACGGTTCCTCAGGGGATACTGTTGCTACAGACGCGAGCGGTAACGCTGATGCTATGCTGCTCAATATGGATCCGGCCGAAGTGTGGGCTGGGACTCATATGGGTAACGGCATTAACTTCCATGCAGCGACGGATAGTGGAGTCATCCAGGTCGAAGATAATACTGCGGCCTCGTTCGATTCCACGAATAGCTTCACCATTTCCGCCCTCGTGAAGACGGATCCGATATCCGATACAGAGGCTCAGGCAGTCGCCATCAAAGGTTCCTTTGGAGACCCGGAATCCGGAAAGCGCTACCAGATGGAATTTAAGGATGGTCAGCTCAGGGTTGCCGTGGATGATGATGTCACGAAGAGTCAGTTGGACGGCGTTCTGCCGATGAATTACCCGGTGAACGAGTGGGTACACATCGTTGGCGTCCGTGACATGTCTGAAGATTCACTTAAACTGTACCTGAACGGCCAGCGACTTGCAGCGATGTTTGATGCTACAACCGGGAATATCGAATCTGTTGAGCCACTGACGATTGGTAACACCTATTTCAAAGATACCAAGTTCAGGGGCTGGATGGATGATGTCCGGGTTTACGATTACGCCCTAAAGGCGAATCAGGTCGCAAATCTGGCTGAAACTTACAAGCTCAGTACCGTCGGTGTACAGGATGAGACGGAAGACGGACTGCCTGTTGCATATGAACTGCAGCAGAACTATCCGAATCCGTTCAACCCGACAACGACTATCCGGTTTGCCTTGCCGCAGGCTGGACAGACAACCATCACCGTTTACAATGTGATGGGGCAGCGGGTTGCAACACTGATGAACAAAAAGTTGGAAGCAGGTTCATATAGTGTTGAATTCGACGGAACTGGTCTTGCTTCAGGCATGTATTTCTACCGCTTGAGAAGCGGTGACTTTACCAAGGTCAACAAGATGCTGCTCCTGAAGTAATAACGGGTTCACACAACTAAAAAGGGAGAGGGGTTTTGCCTCTCTCCCTTTTTTTTATGTCTCAATGTGCTTGCATATGGAGCCGGAAATCTGCCCATGAGTCATACGATTTGATATCATAACTATGAGAGGTAATACGGAATCTCGTTGCGATTATCCCTGAGAAATCGGGACTAAAAATTGAGATTTATAACGTTAGATATTAACTTCAAATGCAACGGGAAAGAATTGCGTTTCCATTAGCAATTCGCTAGAGACTTCTATGATAATATTCACAGAAAAACGAAAAGGGAGGTACTAATTATTCCTTGAAATCTTCTGCACCTGCAGGAATGGGAGAGGTATTCTTTAAGCAAACTATCTGAAGCAAATGGGGCGTATAACGCAGGAATTATTATATGTTTCGAATGATGAATACTGTAACAAAAGGGAGAGGGTACAAATGAAAAAGGTTATGAATTTATTTACAGTAGCAGTGTTTGCACTGCTCCTGGTCGGTACGGTCAACGCCGAGATCATCGAGGTGGAATCGGGCGGCAGTATTTACAGCGCGGTCCAGCAGGCAGAGACCGGTGATATTATTGAACTCGAAGCGGGTGGCAGTTTTACGAACGACTCTACCATGTTACTGGAAAAAGAGATCCATATCCGGTCCGCCGATCCGGCAAATCGTCCGGAGATTACCATGGCCGGCGGTGAATTCCGCTTTGATGGTGATCAAGGTGGAGTAATTCTGGAGGATCTTATTATTAACAGCACCGATCCGAATTATCTGGTCACTATGTCACCGAATTTTACTGCGGCACGTATCATCAAAACAGTAAACGTGAAAGTCACGAATTTTGACAGATCGTCTTTCAGAGAAGATGGCCCGGCTTCCGGACATATCGATAGCATCATCGTGAGAAATTCTGAATATTACGCGTTTAACGGAGGCGGATACAGGTTCATTCATTTCGGAAGTATAGTCGGTTTTGACTATTTGGAATTCAGTAATTCGACTGTCTCCGATTTTACCGAATCCTTTATCTGGAGCGAAACGCCGAACGCGAAAGAGATCGTCATTGACCACTGCACAATCACGGGACTTGATGCGCCCAAGCCTGCCTTCATTGGGGTCACATCTGCCGGTGGCAGTATAGACATCTCGAATGTGATCCTGGCCTACTTTGAAAAAGGTGACGGCTCCATCTTCGATATGGGAGGATTTGGCACCTCAACAATCCGCAACAGCCGGTACTATGATGTGGGTGATGTTTCCTATGATTGGACCACCGAGGAAGATTTTGTAGAGTACGAACCCAGTTTTGCGGACGCTGCCAATTATGATTTTACCCTGCCGGATGATTCACCGCTGCTGACGGCTGGGACCGAAGGCGGCCCGATTGGCGATCCCCGCTGGGATCCGACCACGACGGCTGTCGACGGCGAAAACGCAGTTCCGGGTGAATATGTTCTAAACCAGAACTATCCGAACCCCTTTAATCCGTCAACGACCATCGAGTATACGCTGAAAAAATCAGCACATACCCAGATTAACGTCTATAACGTGAAGGGTGAACTGGTCGAGACCCTGGTAAATCAGACCATGAATCAAGGAACGCACAAGGTTCGGTTCAACGCCAATGCGCTTCCGGCTGGCCTCTATTATTACCAGCTGAAGACTGACGACATTTCGGAAGTCAGAAAGATGGTGCTTCTGAAATAATTTGAACTGAGTGATTACAGCATTCCAGGGAGATGGCGCCAGGATAGGCGCCATCTCCCTCCATGCTGTTCAGAATGGTGGGGGCGCCGTTTGAAAACTTTCTCTTCGATCGGTAAACGAAATTTTTGAGATCCGGATCATCGATCAGCCTTTTCCTATAAGAGGGTCTATTTCCATCTCTCTCCTCGTTGAATTCCCCCTGAATAATTGAATCTGGCTTTTCAACCGGCTGCCACTCATCCATTCATTGATCTGGATTATTTGCAGATAAATACCTGGAGCGATTTAGAGATTAATCTCTGGGAGAATGACCGGATTGAACCATTTAACGGTAAATGAAAAATCCTATACAGAAAATTTGAGTACTTTAAATATAAGTTTCTCCAAAGAAACACAGATGAAAGTAGAGACTCTGAGTGATGAATAAAATCAAGATTATTTTAATAATTGCCCTGATGGGGATTTTTGTCCTTTGGAATGATATTGCCGCTGCCCAGCAACTTGCCTTTCCGACGGCCGAAGGACCTGGGAAATATGCCACCGGAGGACGGGGCGGGAAAGTATTAAAAGTTACTTCCCTGCAGGATAACAGTAACACCGGAACGCTGAGATGGGCTGTGAGTCAGCGGGGGGCCCGAACTATTGTTTTCGAGGTCTCCGGGACCATTTATCTGAATTCGCAATTGAACATTTCAAATGGTGACTTAACCATCGCAGGCCAGACAGCGCCCGGAGATGGAATCACCGTTGCCGGCTATCCCACTGGTATTGACGCTAATAATGTGATTATCCGGTATCTGCGGTTCCGGCTCGGCGATATTAATGGGGTGGAAGGTGATGCATTCGGTGGACGCGGCGTTGAGAATATTATTATTGATCACTGTTCGTTTAGCTGGTCTGTTGATGAGACTGTGAGCCTTTATAATAACAGTGATGTCTCGTTCCAGTGGTCCATGGTCACAGAGAGTTTGAACAATTCCGTCCATTCAAAGGGCCCCCACGGGTACGGAGGTATTTGGGGGGGCGGGCCCGGAGACGGACAGGCCGCTTTTCACCATAATCTTATTGCACACCATACCAGCAGAAATCCCCGGTTTGCCGGATTCAGTTACGCCGGTGAGCGGGATGACAAATACGTCGATTTCAGAAATAATGTACTTTACAACTGGGGTGGACAAAGTGTATACGGCGGTGAAGCCCAAAACCAGAACATGGTAGCAAACTATTATAAGTACGGCCCCGCTACTGGCCCCAAAGACCGTATAGTAGAACCCTCTTCGCCATACGGCGACTGGTATATTGCGGATAATTTCGTATTTGGTTATCCCGAGATAACCAAAGATAACTGGAACGGCGGCGTGCAGCCTGCGAAGGGTCGCATTGATAGGCCCAATGATATTGAACACTCCATGACTCATTCTGCGGAAAATGCTTATGAGCTGGTTCTCGCGGATGTGGGCGCTGTATTGCCTGCCAGAGATGGAGTCGATGCCAGGATCGTGGAAGAAGTCCGAACTCAAACAGCGACTTACGGGGATAACGGAATCATCGATTCCCAGTCCGAGGTCGGCGGATTCCCTGAGTTAGCGGACGGAACGCCCCCCGAAGACGCCGATGACGACGGTATGCCGGATGATTGGGAAAACGATATGGGCTTGAATCCCGGTGATGCCAGCGATCGCAATGGTGACTTGGACAGTGATGGATACACCAACCTGGAAGAATACCTGAATAGTCTCACCGAAAGAACCAATTACCTGCTCTCCCCGGCAGAGTTGACGGGTGAGGCAACCTCCCCGAGTCATATAAATCTATCCTGGAAAGAAATTACACCATTTGAGGACGGTTTCACCCTCGAACGCTCAGAAGGGGATACGAATTCATTCGTCGAAATTGCCGACCTGAGTGAAAATACGACGAGTTTTCAGGATAATGGTCTCTCGGCTGAAACGGTCTATTACTACAGAGTAACGGCATATAACCAGAATACCAGCTCAATTCCGAGCAACGTTGAACCGGTCAAAACGCTGTATGCCGACGGGAGACCCCTCGAGCCGTCGACACCGGCTCCGTCAGATAGCGCAGAAGATGCAGATGTACTCCCGTTGCTGGAGTGGGAAGAGGCTGATGGTGCGGAAACATACGATATCTACCTGGGTACGGAAAATCCGCCGCCGCTCGTTGCCGAAGACGTAACCGAAACAAGTTATCGCCCACAGACACAGTTGAAAAACTCTACCACCTATTATTGGCGCGTGGATTCGAAAAATGCGTCCGGGATAACGACGGGAAAAGTCTGGCAATTCCAGACGGGCGTATATCACGAGATGTTGGCAGGGTACTGGACGTTTGATTTCCAGGCCGGCGGATTCACTCCGGATTCTTCCGCTGTAGACAACTGGGGATATTTATCCGAGGATATGTCAAACGATAATGTCATCGATGGGATAGCCGGGAAGGCCTTCAGTTTCGATGGCGCCGACGATTTCGTCTATATAGAACACCTGTTTCCGTATGAATTCGAAGCCCGCTCATTTTCTGTATCCTTCTGGATGAATACGACAAATGCCAGCCAGAACGGATATCTTTTCTCGAAAGGTAAGTTTCCGGATGACGAGCCGGCAGAAGGGTTTGCAGTTTATGCGACTGCTGACGGGAATATGGTATTCCGGGTTGGAGATCGCGAAACCGAATCGGTGATTACCACTGATATCTCCCCTTTTACAACCGGGCAGTGGGTCAAACTGACGGCAATCCGAAACCGCGAAATTGGCAAACTCCAGCTCTTTGCCGGTAGCGAAAAGGTTGCCAGCGTCACCGACAGTTCATGGAATATTCAAAATGGTGCCAGGATCTATATCGGGGCAAGTATGGCCGGGACCAATTATTATGAAGGTGCTATCGATAATATTCGGTTAAATAATTACGCCCTTGATGAAAGCGAAGTAGGCGGACTCGTGACCACGGGTACAGAAGATGTTTCGATTCCCCGAGAATATGCGCTTAACCTGCGAAATTATCCCAACCCGTTTAATCCGGAAACGACCCTGGAGTATACCGTACCGACCGCCGGCGAAGTGTATATTAACGTGTATAATCTTCTCGGACAGCAAGTAGCCAATTTGGTGCAGGGGCAGAAGGAACCCGGACGTTATGCTGTGCGGTTTGGCGGGCCGGAATACAGCAGTGGAATCTATATTGCGCGGATCACGGTGAACGGGGAATCCAAATTAACAAAAATGATGTTAGTGCAGTAAGTTTTTGATATTGACTGACAGGTAAGCAGGTGACGATTAAATATCTGACCAGTGAAACAATAGCCAGAGGGAGCTTATGCTGAAAAGAATACTCGTAGCAGGAGTTGTAATGTGTATGATGGCGGGTGCAGTCCAGGGACAGGTCTGGCAGCCTGATTTGGGCAACGGGAAGTACAAAAATCCCATTATATTTGCCGACTATTCTGATCCGGACGTGGCACGGAAAGGCGATGATTACTACATGGTCGCCTCCAGTTTTAACGTGGCGCCGGGCATTCCGGTACTGCATTCCAAAGATTTGGTCAACTGGGAGCTGGTGGGACACGTCTTCGAGAAGCAAGTCCCGGTGGAGCATTTCAGCACGCCGCAACACGGCAACGGAGCCTGGGCACCGAGTATCACCTACCACGATGGCGAATTCTACGTCTACTGGGGTGACCCGGATTTTGGTATTTACATGGCGAAAACCGACGATCCTGCCGGCGAGTGGGAAGACCCTGTACTAGTGCAAGAAGCAAAGGGCTGGATCGATCCCGCACCGCTCTGGGATGATGACGGGAACGCATATCTGGTGCATGCGTTTGCCGCCAGCCGCTCCAGCCGGAAGAGCATCCTGGTGATGCACCGGATGTCTCCGGACGGGACCGAGTTGCTGGACGACGGCGCCATCGTCTTCGACGGACATGAAAGCCATCCCACCATTGAGGGTCCGAAACTGTACAAGAAAGGCGAGTATTACTACATCTTTGCTCCCGGCGGCGGCGTCCCCACTGGCTGGCAGACGATTCTGCGCTCCAGGGATATCTTCGGTCCGTACGAGGATAAAATTGTGCTCCATCAGGGGAACACGGATATCAACGGGCCGCACCAGGGCGGCTATGTGGAAACGCCGTCCGGACAGCCGTGGTTCATTCACTTCCAGGATCGGGAAGCCTATGGACGAATTGTCCACCTGAATCCGGTCCGCTGGGAAGACGGCTGGCCAATGATGGGCGTTGACAAAAACGACGACGGCATCGGCGAACCGGTCACCGAATACGAGACGCCGGAATCGGATTTTAGCGATTCCAAAGTTGTGCCGCAGACCTCCGATGAATTCAATGGGGTCGAACCAGGACTCCAGTGGCAGTGGCATTCCAATCCGGAGCCAATCTGGGGCTGGATGCGCGCCAATAAAGGCTATTTCAGATTGTACGCCGTGGATAAGCCCGAAGGATATACCAATCTCTGGGATATAGGCAGTATTTTCCTCCAGAAAATCCCGGCACCAGCATTTACCGCCACAACAAAAGTCACATTCCATACCAGAGAAGACGGTGACCGGACAGGTCTCATCATGATGGGGCAGGATTATGCCTATGTTTCTCTGGAACAGCAGGATGGTAACCTGGTGATTGCTCAGCGGACATGCATGGGAGCCAATGACGGGAAGTCCGAAAAGACAATCGAAACTTCGGAAGTGAGCACGAATACCGTTTATCTCCGCGTCACCGTTGAACAGGCCCAGGAATTCCCGCCGTGTACGTTCAGCTATAGCACGGACGGAGAGAACTTTACTCAGATCGGTGAATCCTTCAACGCCAGACAGGGCCAGTGGATTGGCGCCAAGGTAGGCATGTTCACCACCAGAGAAATTCACTATCGCGATGCGGCGTTTGCGGATTACGACTGGTTTCGCGTGACCAGTAAATAGGGTATAAGGTATAAGGGTATCGGGGGATAAGGTATAGGGGACAACCGTGCTATCGAGTTCTGGGTTTGGTAGCGAGACCTGTGTAGCCCCAAAGGGGGCTCCTGTGAAATAATTCTTGAACCGGATGGCATCACCGGATTTTTTGGTACCTTTTTTAAAAAAAGGGCAAGGGGGAACATCTTACACAGCCTTAAATTTTGTTTAGGGATAATACCTTCGATGAACCTGTTGGTAGTTCCCACTTTAGTGGGTTTAAAATATGGGCGAATGAAGATTGTACAATAAAGAAACGGACTCTTGTGGTAGGAAAAGAACAAATATTGTCGGTGCGAATACCATTCCTGACGATGACGGTTGTATTGCTTTTTACCGGCCTCTTCGCCCAGGCGCAAGCCCAGGATTTCCACCCGCTCTGGCCGGAAGGCGAAATCCCGAATATCGCAGGAGATGTCCGGGAAGACAGCATAGCCAACGAACGAATCTATCGGGTGAAGACGCCGGGCATCACAGCGTATTTTCCTTCCAAAGAAGAAAACACCGGTGCCGCAGTGGTGATCTGCCCGCCCGGAGGCTACCACCATCTCACCTATGTAATTGCAGGGACCCAGCTGGCCAGATGGTTTAACGTGATGGGCATGAATGCATTCGTGCTGAGATACCGGCTCCCGAATCAGCCCGAATTGCAGGAGCGAAGCATTGCTCCGTTGCAGGATGCGCAGCGTGCCGTGCGCCTGATACGTGCAAATGCAGATCGGTGGCACATTGATCCGGAGCGCGTTGGCGTCATGGGAGCGTCATCCGGCGGACACCTGGCATCGACGCTGGGTACACATTCCAATGATGTCGCGGCAATTGGCGACTCACTGGACAGTTATACGTACCGCCCGAATTTTATGATTATGGTCTCGCCGGTGATTTCTATGGGAAAATATACGCATGAGGGAAGCCGGGACAATCTCCTCGGGAAAAATCCATCACCGGAACTTGTGAAGCGGTTTTCTAACGAGTTGCAGGTGACGGAGGCTACGCCGCCGGCATTTTTAGTGCACGCAGCAAACGACGGCTCTGTAGATCCGATGAACAGTATCCTGTTCTACGAAGCGCTGCTGAAACACAATGCGAAATCCGCACTCCACATTTTTCCGCAAGGGGGGCATTCAATCGCATTACGGAATAATCCCGGCTCTACCAATCTCTGGACGGATCTGTGTGAGGCGTGGCTACGAGAGATCGGTGTTATCGGAAATTGAGAAAGGACACGTTGCTGTGGCGAATTTAATAACAACAGGATGGGACAAATTATGAATCAAACTTTCCTTACCCGTATTGCAAAAGTTTTACTCCTGACATTAATAACCGCGGGACTCGTTTTTGCCGGTAATACCGAAAAATCTCTGGAAGATTACTTCCAGCCGGTGCCGCAGAAGTATTACGAGGGCGTCCAGTTCGATATGCCGGAAGTCCCGGTGCCGACTTTCCCTGACTACACGGTGTCCATCGAAGATTTTGGCGCCGTGCCGGACGGTGAAACTCTCAACACTCAGGCGTTTGAAGATGCCATCTCTGATGTGGCAGATGAGGGCGGAGGTACGGTAATTGTCCCACGGGGACTCTGGCTTACCGGTCCCATCAAATTGCAGAGCAACGTGAACATGCATCTGCAAAAGGGTGCGTTCATCCACTTCAGCGATGACTACGACCTGTATCCGCTGATCAAAACCAGTTATGAAGGGCAGGACGCATATAGATGTACCTCGCCACTTACCATGGAAAATGTGGAGAACGTGGCGGTGACCGGTCACGGCATTATCGACGGTTCCGGCGGTGCGTGGCGTCCGGTGAAAAAGTTCAAGATGACTGACGGACAATGGGAGGAACTACTGGAGTCTGGCGGGTATCTGAACGAGGAAAAAGACATTTGGTATCCTACGAAAGGTTCACTGCGAGGCAATACGCTTCCCCCCGACTCATTCCGGACCCGTGAGAACTACGAAGCTATTAAGGTCAGCCAGCGCCCGGTGATGGTAAGCATCCGCGGGAGTAAAAATATTCTCCTGGACGGGCCGACATTCCAGAATTCGCCGGCGTGGAATATCCATCCGCTCATGTCTGAGGATCTGGTGATCCGAAATCTCACCGTGAGAAATCCCTGGTTCTCCCAGAACGGCGACGGACTGGATCTGGAATCCTGCAAAAATGCGTTTGTGTACAATAATAATTTCGACGTCGGCGATGATGCTATCTGCCTGAAGTCCGGTAAAAATGAGGCCGGACGTGAGCGCGGGATACCAACTCAAAATATCGTCGTCCGGGAGAATGTGGTGTATCACGGTCACGGCGGATTCGTCGTAGGAAGTGAGATGTCCGGCGGAATCAGGAATATCCACGTCTCAGATCTGACATTTAACGGTACGGATGTGGGCGTTCGGTTCAAAAGTACCCGCGGTCGCGGCGGCACGGTGGAGGACATCTATATCTCTGACATCGACATGGTCGATATCGTCACGGAACCTATCCGGTTCAACCTGTTTTACGGGGGGAAGGCGCCGACGCCGGGCCAGAACACCGAAGTCGTCGATAAGGAAAAGCTGAAAGAGGAGATCCCGCCGGTCACCGTGGAAACGCCGCGCTTCCGGGATATCCACATCAAAAATATCGTCTGCCGGGGGGCAGGATCCGCCATGTGGATCCAGGGGCTGCCCGAAATGAATGTGCAGAACATGGCACTGGAAAATATCCGGATAACCTCGACCAACGGCGCTTCTGTTATCGACGTGGACGAACTAACCCTGAAAAATGTGGAGATCACGGCGAAAAATGAGCCGGTTTTCTATCTGAATAACGGCACCAATGTCGATCTCCGGGATGTGTCGCTCACTTACCTTGGCAAAAAGGAAGCAGAGTCCGGCGTTCGCGTCGAAGGCCCGTTTACAGAAAATATCATGCTGAGAGATATCTCCCTTGAGAACATCGCCAATCCGATGAGTCATGGGCCGAATGTGGAGCGTTCGGCGGTGGTTCAGGAATAAGATACCAGTATTCAAGTGTTCGGGTGTTCATGTGTTAAAGTAGGCGCTGATTCTTATGCTTACTTCTAATTTTTATCGGTTTGACACCGATTGAAGACAAAAAATAATAGGAACTGGGCATCAGAAACTACTACCGGGTATAAGAAAGATGAAGTGACTGTAGAAACTGTTGGTAGTACCCGCTTTAGCGGGAAGGATGGTAATGGGTAGCAGTTCATAGGTTAATACAACTCCATCCCCTGTCCCATTCCACTTCGGAAGAGGAAGGGGAATGAGTAGATATGTTCTTCCCATCTCTTGCGAAGAGAGGGGAACAAAAGGGGGAGTTGCTTTAGATGTTTAATGATTGTAGAAAGAGATAAAGAAGGAAAAAACTGAAACAATGAAACGCGCACTGTCGCAATTCGGAATGTTCCTCACAATTTGCCTGGTTTTCGCTTCCGCAATCATTGGACAGGAAAACCAATACGACTTCGTGGTTGCCAAGGACGGTAGCGGCGATTTCACCACTGTACAGGGTGCGATTGACGCGGTACCGGATTTCCGGAAGAACGAGACGACCATCTACATAAAAACCGGCGTGTACAAAGAGAAACTGGTGCTGCCGAAGACCAAGCCGAACGTCACCTTCATTGGAGAGGACGTTGCAAAGACCATCCTGACATACGGCGATTACGCCTCCAAGAAGAATATCTTCGGTGAGGAGATGGGCACAACCGGTTCCTCAAGTTTCTTTGTGTACGGCGATAATTTCACCGCAAAGAATATCACCTTTCAAAACTCAGCCGGTCCCGTCGGACAGGCGGTGGCAATCCGCGTGGATGGCGATAAGGCGGTGTTTATCAACTGCCGGTTTCTGGGATTTCAGGATACGCTTTATACCCACGGGCATGAGAGCCGGCAATACTACAAAGACTGCTACATTGAAGGTACGGTGGACTTTATCTTTGGCGCGAGTACAGCCGTCTTCGATGATTCTGAAATCTACTGCAAGGATCACGGATACGTGACGGCGGCGGCCACCGATAAAGGCACTGAATTCGGATACGTCTTCCGGAATTGCCGGATTACCGGCGATGCACCGGATGACTCATTTTACCTTGGCAGGCCGTGGCGTCCGTACGCCAAGGTTGTATTTATGAATACGTTTCTCGGCGATCATATCAAGCCGGTTGGCTGGCACAACTGGGGCAGCGAGGAAAAGGAGAAAACGGCATTCTACGGGGAATACCAGAATTCCGGCCCGGGATTTACGCCTGATAAGCGCGTTGAATGGTCGCATCAACTGACTGACGAAGAAGCAAAGAAATACACTATAGAGAACATTTTCAACGGGTGGAACCCGGAGGAGCGGGTCCAGCAATTGGAGTCCGAATTACAGTAAAAATAATAGCACGCAGATACCGCGGAAACAACGAATGATCGCAGATGGGGAAATGGGTATAAGGGTATAGGGTTGTGGTGTTTCGTAATCTTAATCCTAATCCTAATCCTAATCTTACTCGATTTGATTCAAGAGGAAAAGGTAGCACGGAAAAGGGAAAAGGAATAAATCCGAAATTCGTTGGTAGTTCTCGCTTTAGCGGGCTCTGCTTTGGGATGAATAACTAAAATACCTGATATCTTTTGAAAAACGTTATTTTAGATTGCTATAAATAGCGGTTTTTTTCCTCTCTTTGCTAAGGAGCTTGTCCCGAGCCGTCGGGAAGGGATTAATGGTGAGGTCAATGTATAGAATTATTGAGGGAACAATGACATTACAAAAATTGACAAAGTTCGGGTTAGCCGTACTCATTTTGGGCGTCATTCCAATGATAGCCGGTGCTGAAGTTGGCACTCACACCGACATTGTCGTGGCAAAGGACGGGAGCGGAGATTATACCACGATTACTGAGGCGGTGGACGCACTGTCTATGTATCCGTACCAGCGCACTGTCATTTATATAAAGAACGGTGTGTATAACGAAAAGCTGCGGATCAATCAGAACTACATCACGCTGCGTGGCGAGAGCCGGGATAGCACGATAATCCGCTATTCCCAGCTGCGGAGTGACTGGCAAGAGAACAAAGATTATATCGGTCCGGGGGTCATCAATATCCACGGGGATGATATTGTGCTGGAAAATCTGACAATAGAGAACTCGCAGCCGCAGATGGGCGAACACGCCTTCACGATTTACGGCGACGGCAACCGGATTATCACTAACAACTGTAATATCATCAGTAAAGGTGGCGATACCCTGGCGCTCTGGAATTATAAACGTGGCATGTATTATCACGCGAACAGCTACATTGAGGGCGGCGTGGATTTCGTCTGTCCCCGGGGCTGGGCATTCATAGGGGATAGCGAATTCTACGAGGTCAGGAATACCGCCGCCATCTGGCACGCCGGCAACTTTGACCCCAACCAGAAGCTGGTGATTAAGAATTCCTCGTTCGACGGCGCAGAGGAATTCGAACTGGGAAGACATCACTATAGTGCTCAATTCTACCTTATAAATTGTCAGTTTCCTGAAGTGATGAAAGACAAACCGATTTATCGAGTAACTTATGAAGATCCGTCCCGCAACAATCCCTATTATCAGGGGGATCGGAAGTACTATTACAACTGCACCAAGCCCGGCGAGGAGTATTCCTGGTACCAGAACAATCTCCACGAAGCCCCCGGTGATCTGTCTCCCAGCGATATCACGGCGGAGTGGACGTTTGACGGGAAATGGAATCCGGAATCAGAGCAGCCGGTAGAAGTTATTGGCTATGAAATCGATGGAAAAAACCTCATTTTGGAATTCAGCGATCTGGTGACTGTTCGGGGAGAGCCGGCGTTTGAAAATTCATCGGGACAAAAGTTTAGTATCAAAATGCAACGCTTTAACGATATCAACAAATTAACCTTCACCACGAATTCTGACATTTCAGAGAGAGTTCTGACAGGGAAGATGCGACTTATCGACGGCGATATTATCGCTTCCAGGGCGTATGTCAATATCAGATCTTTAAGGGATATGTTTCAGATTATCGACTAAGCAGGAGATGTAGATGGAAAAGCTTTATTCGCGCATTGTTCGATTTTTCCTTGGAATTACTTTGCTGTTCTGTGTGGGCAGCCTGTTTTCTCCAAATAATGTTAATGCCCAAACGGATGGCCGCCAACCCCTTGACTGGGCAAAGGATATGGTCAGCTCTGTTGATTTCCGTAATCCCAACGGGATAGCTCCGTATGATTGGACGTACACAACGGGGACGGTATTGCGGGCGTTTGAAGAACTCTGGGAGTTCACCGGTGATAGTGTGTATCTCGAATACACCGAAGGGAATTTTGATAACCTGGTCACCTCCAGCGGGCATATTAACGATTATAACATGTCCGATTACAATATCGACATGATCAAAAACGGCAGCATTATGCTTTTCCTGTATGAAGAAACCGGGAAAGAGAAATTTAAAACCGCGGCCAATACACTCCGTGAACAGCTGGATGGACACCCGCGGACCTCGGATGGCGGCTTTTGGCACAAGAAACGGTACCCGGATCAGATGTGGCTGGATGGGTTATACATGGGAGCGCCGTTTCTCGCACGGTACGCGGAAATGTTTAATCAACCGGCGGATTTTGATGATGCGGCCAAGCAGATTTTGCTCATTGAAGAGCACAACAAAGATCCGGAGACCGGTCTGTACTACCACGGCTGGGAAGAGGTGCACGATACAACTGATGAAAATGAGCTGAGCCCGGGGCGGAATCAAACCTGGTCTGATCCGGAAACCGGGCAGTCGCCGGCGTTTTGGGGCCGCGCTATCGGTTGGTTCGGGATGTCTCTGGTAGATGTGCTCGATTACCTGCCACAGGATCACGAGAACCGGGACGACGTCCTTCGCGTCCTGCGAAACCTTACCGCTGCTATGGCCGACTTCCAGGATGAGGAGACCGGCGTCTGGTGGCAGGTAGTAGATCAGGGCGACCGGGAGGGGAACTACCTGGAATCCTCGGTCTCGAGTATGATGCTCTATATGATGGCGAAGGGCATCCGAAAGGGGTATCTGGATCGGGACACCTGGCTGCCTGTGACCACAAAAGCGTATAACGGTATCATAGAAGAATTTATCGAGGAAAACAGCGACGGAACCCTCGATTTGACTCAAACCTGTATCACTGCTGGACTCGGTAATGGCAGATCGGGGACATTCGAATATTATGTATATGAGGAAGGGATTCGAGCAAATGATCCCAAAGCCCTCGGCCCGTTCATCAACGGGTGCTTCGAAATGCATCTGCTGAACAATCTGCCGGGACCGACGAATTTGAATGCAACGCCTGTATCGGAATCCGAAATCGAGCTAACATGGGAAGATAACTCCGATGAAGAAGATGGGTTTAAAATTGAGCAGGCGGACAGCGGTGAATTCAGTCAGATCGCCCAGGTAAGCGTTGATGATGAGAGTTATCAGGTTGGAAGTCTGTCATCGCTAACCGAATACACATTCAGGGTCAGGGCGTTTAAAGCGGACACAAATTCGTTTTACAGTAACGAAGCCACCGCCATGACGCTCGGTGAGAATGGTGCCCCGGCATATGCGAGTAATCCCGCACCAGAGGATGGCGCAGTGTCGGTGGACACCACCGGAACGATACTTCGCTGGGAAGGCGGTGCCGCCACAGAATCCCACGATGTCTATTTCGGTGCAACCAATCCACCGCCATCCGTCGGAAACCAGACGGAGAATTCCTACGATCCCGGCGAATTAGTCAGCGAGACCACCTATTACTGGCGAATTGATGAAGTCAATACAAACGGTACCACAGAAGGTCACCTCTGGAGCCTTCGGACCGAAGCGGCTCCGTTACCAGAAGTGCTGACGGCGCACTGGTCCCTGGACGAAACGTCAGGTACCACCATGAGGGATTCTGCTGATTATAGTATCAACGGTACGTTGCATAACATGAGCGACGACGCATGGTCTAACGGGGCAATTGGCGGGGGATTACAGTTCGATGGGCAGGACGACTATGTCCTCGTACCGCATAACGACTACATCAACTTCGGTATTGGGAGCTTTTCTGTCGCTTTCTGGCTGAAGCAATCCGTGGAGAACGAACACATGCGCTATCTGATTAAGGGCACCCACTCGGATCCCGGAACTGGCAAGCGATATGAGGTGTTTCACCACGCGGAGAACCAGGTCAGGTTTGCTATTGACGACAATTCGACCAAAACCAGTCTACAGGTCTCAAATGACGATTTCGTCACCGGGAACTGGGTTCACGTGGTCGCCATCAGGAATACGGAGAAAGAGCAGGTGTATTTGTACGTCAATGGTACCAACGTGGGCTACGAGCAGGATGTGACGGGAGATATTTCCCAGAATGAAGATATGTATATCGGTGTTTCTCCTGATGAAGATAATACCTACCTGGAAGCGACCCTGGACGATATCAGGCTGTACAATTATGCACTCAGTAAGTCCCAAATTCAGAACTTATACAGTCAGGTCGGTGTTGAGTCTAACGGTGACTTACCCGACAGATATAAGTTAGCTGTTTCCAGTTATCCCAATCCGTTCAATCCGGTGACAACCATCGAATATACCATCCCGGAACAGTCTGAGATCAATCTGTCAGTTTACAATCTGCTGGGCGAAAAAGTCCGATCGCTCGTAAATTCCGTACAGGTGCAGGGGCAATATTCCTACCGGTTTGACGCCGCAGGTTTAAGCAGTGGTGTGTATATCTGCAGGCTCCGGATGAATAACGAAATACGCACGACGAAGCTCCTGTTATTAAAATGAGGTTGTACAGCGCTTATAAATATCACAATTGACTGTCCGGAAAACACCACACGGCTCCGCTTACCCCTGAACACGGGTGATTGGAGCTGTTGTGATTTACGCCGGAGCGTTCTACAGTAATGTATCCGATAGGATCACTATCATTTTACTTACCTAAATCCAGCTATATTGTTTGTAGATATACCTAAAAAACGGTAGCAATTTGAGAAATTTGCGTTTAATCTAAAATATATAATTAGTATGTTAAGTATACATTAGATGCAAGAAAATTACTGGGGCGTATGAACTCTTTTACAGTGAAATTCCTTTCTGGATTAAATATTCAATTCACAGGAAAAATAGGACTAAATTCAATTTCTGAAACACAAAGGGGAACTGTTTATGAGTAATAATATTCTGGACAAATTTAGTCTCGATGGCAAAGTGGCAATCGTCACCGGCGCCAGCCGCGGGCTCGGCGAAGGGATGGCGCTTGGCCTTGCCGAAGCCGGTGCGGATATCGTTGCGCTGGCCCGGGATACGAAAAAGTTGGAAAATACCGCAAAAAAAGTGAAGGAGCGCGGGCAAAAAGTTCTACCGATGGAATGCGATGTCACTGATCTTGATCGATACAAAGAAGTCCTACAGGAAGCACAAAATGAGCTCGGCTCCGTGGATATTCTGGTGAACAATGCCGGGATTATCCGGCGGGCACCTGCCAAAGATTACCCTGATGACTACTGGTATGATGTGATTGAGACAAATCTGAATGCGGTTTTCATGCTCAGCCGCGAAACCGGAAAAATTATGATAGACCAGGATTCCGGAAAGATCATTAATATCGCGTCGCTGCTCAGCTTCACCGGTGGAATCACGGTACCATCTTACAGCGCAAGTAAAGGAGGCGTTATGCAGGTAACCAAGGCGCTGGCCAACGAATGGGCTCAGCACAATGTACAAGTGAATGCTATTGCGCCTGGTTATTACGAAACAGATAATACGGCACCGTTACAGGAAGATGAAAACCGGTACAAGGCAATTTCCGAGCGTATTCCGACCGGGCGCTGGGGACAGCCGGAGGATTTACAAGGCGCTGTGGTTTTTCTCGCCTCGGAAGCCTCAACCTATGTGAACGGTCATGTGCTGGTCGTCGACGGCGGTTGGACCGCACGGTAAGAAAGGTATACGGGTATTATTGGGTATAGGGAAACTCCAGTGTTATTGTGTAATAGTGTTAAGGTGTTACTGTTGAGGAGTTTCATTACCCTTAATCTTCTTCTCGGAAACTCTATGAGATAATCGATTTTCAAAGGAAAGGAGAAGAACGAAAGGCGAAAAACCTGATTTTAACCTGACTCAACTCACACTCTATTTCTTCTTCTACCCGAAAACACCTCGGGATTTCCAACTTACAGGAGAGGAAGAGGTGTGAAGTCCGGTGAGAAGTGGTGTTTCCTCTTATTCTTTAAAAGAGGAAGAGGACGGAGGTGGAGTTGTGTTATTGGTTCAGGTGGAAAATCCACAAGAGTGGTCACGGCAAACAATGAAGTCACATTGACAGACGTTCATTATCTCAACTGGAACCGGGCGAATGGAATATGGATACAAACCCAATGGTCGTTTTACCTATAACACTCTAACACGATAATACTAAAACACGCCGTTACCGGAACACTCAAACACTGATTTATACAATAATATGGTAACGGATTTATGGAGAAACTTTAAAAATAACAAGGAGCGGCCGATGTTTAAAAATCCTATTCTGATGTTAAGTCTCATGATATTTGGTGTATTCATGCTGTTCGGATGCGCTGATGGCGATCCGTTTGCAGGCGATTATCCGAATGCGGTGACGGTAACGGCAACCAATCCGGCAGATGTCGCCCGGACAGACGCCGCCGTTAAGATTGGTGTGGAACAGATCAAAGCAAAAGCGCCCGATTTTAATCCGGAATCGTTTGTCATTGTTGACGGTACTGCGGATGTACCCAGCCAGTTAATCCCCGGTAAAGGAAAAACAGGCGAATCGGTCATGTTCCTCACGGATTTGCAGCCAAATGAACAGAAAACATTTACGCTTCGGTATTCCACGGAGACAATAGAACCGCCGGAATATACTGATCGAGCCCAGGCAGTATTGGCTGAGAAGACTGGGGGAGAATGGAACGAATCCGAGCAGGTGTATGAGGGCGGCGATTTTGTTGACGTAACCAAGGTCGAAGTCCCCGACGTGCACACGGATCACAGCACGTATTACCGTATGGAAGGTCCCGGGTGGGAATCCGATAAAGTTGGCTATCGCCTCTACCTGGATCATCGGAATGCCATCGACATCTATGGAAAGAAAGTCACCGATATGGTGCTGGATACCGTTGGTTTGCACGACTTTGAACGATATCACCATATGGCGCCCTGGGGGATGGATATTCTGAGCGTCGGTGATGCCTTTGGCGTGGGGTCGGTTGGCATCTGGAAAGATGGCTCCCCCTATAAATTAGCGGACGTGGAGGATCTCTCTGCAGAAATTACTACCGACGGTTCAATTTACTCCCAATTCCGTCTAGACTATAACGGTGTCCAGGTTGAAGGCAATTCATACGATGTCACATCCTGGCTCTCCATCGCCGCAGGCAGTCGGCTGACGAATCATACCGTCCAGGTGTCTGACAATGTAAACCAGTTCTGCGCCGGACTCGTGAAACACGGTGTAGAGGAGATGCGCAGCACAGCTGATACGGATTGGCGTTATCTCGCAACTTACGGCACCCAGACCATGGAAGACGAAAAACTGGGGATGGTACTCTTTTATCGAACAGATGCGGTGAAGGAAATTACCCAGGACGACCTGAATTACTATCTGGTGATGGAACCGAAAGACAATATGGCGTCCTTCTACTTCGGCGCAGCTTGGGAGAAGGAGCCAAACGGGGTGAAGAATAAGACGGAATTTCTGGAATACCTGAATGTAACACTACAGCAGCTGAACAATCCAATTAGTGTAAACCTGAACTAACGATTGTATGAATTAAAGAAAATGATGAAAAGAAAACGGGAGGATGATTGTTTATGGAAATGAATATGAGATATCCGGTGGATACTCAAAAATATAAACGGATGAACTCCGAGGAGCTACGGAATAATTTCCTGGTGGACGAGATGTTCAACCCAGGACAGATTGACCTAACCTATTCCTTTACCGATCGCGCCGTGATCGGATCGGCCGTTCCTACGGGTAAAACTCTGGAGCTGGAGGGGAACAAAAAGTATCTGTCCGCCGATTATTTCACCCAGCGTCGCGAGGTCGGAGTGTTCAACATTGGCAATACCGGCACTGTCACGGTCAACGGGGAAGAGTATGTACTTAACAACAAAGAAATTCTCTACATTGGCCGGGAAAATGAAGAGGTGAAATTTGACAGCAAAGATGCGGCGAATCCGGCGCAGTTTTACATCATGAGCTATCCCGCCCATAAGAAATATGAAACGCAGAAGGGCACAAAAGAGGAAGCGAATTTGGTGGAACTCGGCGACCAGGAACACGCCAGCACCCGTTCGCTATACCAGATGATTCATCCGGACGGGATCCCTAGCTGCCAGTTGGTCATGGGGTACACAGAGTTGGCCGACGGCAACGTTTGGAATACCATGCCGGCACATACCCATCTGCGGCGCTCGGAGGTCTATATGTACTTTGACGTCGATGAAGATAACGTCGTATTCCATCTGATGGGCGAACCGGACGAAGTCCGTCCGCTGGTGATGCGGAACGGCGACGCCGTGATTTCACCTGAATGGTCCTTCCACGGGGGTTCGGGAACATCGAACTATGCCTTTGTCTGGGCCATGGGCGGCGAAAACCAGGACTTCGACGATATGGATCTAATTGACCTGAACGATTTGTCCTGAGGTTAATCCACAATACGGAAACCATATGCACCGGAGTCCATGCAGGGCTCCGGTGTTTTTTTATTATAAAAAAGACCACAGATCTTGGTGGATTATTTAAGAGAGGGATAAAAGGATGAGTGTGCCCAACCTGAATGATTCATGAGTCTTCTTGTAAAGTACATACTGATAAACTTAATTTTGTTGCTGGCATGAACCCAAATAATTTGAATAGTCCCGTCATTCCCCATCGGGATCCCCATGGGATATGGCGGGGTATTCGAAGTATTATTAACTTTTGTGGGGTTTTAGCACCTTTTTATAGTGAACTCATAAATGCAAAACAGATTTAGTGTAAAATTGAAAAGGAATCCAATATGAAAGCAGCAGTCCTCACTGAATACGGCCAGTTTCGGTACAAAGAGGTACCCACGCCGGAAACCAATGAAGACCAGGTCCTGGTGAAAGTCGGATACGCCAGTATTTGTGGGACGGATCTCCATGTGTTTGGGGGGAATTTTACGGAGCGTACGTCTTTGCCGTTGATACTGGGCCACGAATTCGCCGGGACGGTTGTAGAAACCGGAGCCAACGTCACCACGCTCCAGACCGGTGACCGGGTCGCCGTTGATCCGATTATCTGGTGTGGGGAATGCCTGCCCTGCCGGAATGAGCACTATCCGGCGTGCGAAAACCTGAAATTGCTCGGTATCGATATGGACGGCGGATTTGCGGAGTATGTGGCTGTTGATCCCGCAATGGCTTTTCCGGTGGGCGACTCGGTTTCAGATCGGCATGCCGCGCTGGTGGAAGTCTGTTCCATCGGCTTTCATGCCACGAACCGGGCCCAGGTTACTGCCAGAGATTCTCTGGCAATTTGGGGTGTCGGTCGTGTGGGACAGTGTATCCTCCAGGCGTCCAGGACAAAAACGAACGAACCCATCTTTGCCATAGATGTCATCGAAGAGCGGATTCAACACGCCGCCGAATTCAACGATAATGTTATCCCCATTAACGCTCAGAACGAAAATCCTCTGCAATTAATCAAGGAGAAAACAGGCGGACACGGTGTGGATATTGCGTTCGAATCGGTGGGGCACGCCAAAGAAATGCCGGAGATCTCTAATCCGGTGCAGGGGGCCATCTCGAGCATCCGGAACGGCGGAACGGTTTGCGTTTTGGGCCTCGGCAACGAGCCATCGGAGATCCTTACAAAAGAATTAGTTCTAAAGGAAGCATCCCTGATCACATCCCGGGTGACACATGGGGAATTTCGCGAAGCCATAGCTGCAATGGAAGCCGGACAAATTAATCCGGAGTCACTTGTTTCTGCAGAATACCTGATATCGGAAATACAGGATGCGGTTACAGCACTTAAAGCCTCCCCACAAAAATTTATGAAGGTGTTGCTGCAAGTAAATGGGTAGAGCCCTTCCTTGCGCATATTTGTAAAAATTATCTCTGATAAGTGGTGGCTGTAAACTTGTAATAGACCTGCTTTGCCGATTCAGAAAACAAGAATTGGTTGGATTAGCTTTGCTAAAATCGTATTTTTCTATGCTCATTACTTGTGGTTTGCTGATCGCAGGATTGTTCGCAACCATGAGATAGCCAAGGGTTACACTTCTATTAATGTGAGACAGCAAATATATCTTTTAACCGGGCTTTTTCCGCAAATAAAGCCCGTAATTTCCATACGGGAGGAGTGCTGAATTATGTCCACCAAAGTCACCATTGGAAACCGGGAATATTTTCAGGGAATTGAGCGGATTCAGTATGAAGGACCAAAATCGAGGAATCCGCTGGCGTTTAAGTATTACGACGAGGAGAAAGTCGTTGCAGGTAAGACCATGAAGGAGCACTTTCGGTTTGCCGTGGCATATTGGCATTCCTTCTGTGGTACCGGGGACGATCCCTTTGGCGATCCCACCATGGATTATCCGTGGCTGGAGGGTGATGATTCCATGGATGTTGCAAAGCAGAAGTTGGATGCGGCGTTCGAATTTTTCACCAAACTCGGTGTTCCGTTTTACTGTTTCCACGATCGCGATTTGGCGCCGGAGGGAGATTCAGTCGCCGAATCTGAAAAGAATCTGAGAACGCTGACCGAGCTGGCAGGACAGAAGCAGGAAGTGTCCGGTGTGAATCTGTTGTGGGGCACGGCGCAGCTGTTTGTGCATCCCCGGTATATGAACGGCGCGGCGACGAATCCGGATTTTAACGTGATTCCGCACGCGGCAGCGCAGGTGAAGACAGTGATGGATGCAACGGTGGCGCTCGGCGGCAGTAACTTCGTCTTCTGGGGCGGCCGCGAAGGTTACTATTCGTTGCTGAATACCGATATGAAACGCGAGAGGGAGCATCTTGGTACCTTTCTGAAAAAAGCCCGGGATTACGGCCGCAAGATCGGCTTCGAGGGGCAGTTTCTCATCGAGCCCAAGCCGATGGAGCCCACCAAGCACCAATACGATTTCGACGTGGCCGCGGTCGTGAACTTTATCCGGGAATTTGGCCTGGAAGACGACTTTAAGATCAATATTGAAAACAATCACGCCCAGCTGGCTGGTCACACTTTTGCACACGAAATCCAGGCGGCAGCGGATGCCGGATTACTAGGCAGCCTGGACGTTAACCAGGGCGATATGCACGTCGGCTGGGACACGGACGAATTCCTCCACAATATCTATGACGCCACCGAAATGATGCTCGTCCTGCTGCGTTCCGGCGGTCTTGCTCCGGGCGGAATGAATTTCGACGCGAAACTTCGCCGGTCCTCTACTGACCTGGAAGACCTCTTCATCAGCCACATAAGTTCCATGGATACGCTGGCGAGAGGACTCCTGGTGGCCGATCGCATCCTGAACGAGTCAGAATATCCTGAGATGCTCAAAGAGCGCTACGCCAGTTACGACTCCGGCGACGGCGCCGCCTTTGAAAAAGGCAATCTGGATTTGGAATCTCTGGCAAAAATGGCGCACGACATCGGCGAGCCGGAAAAACGGAGCGGCAAACAGGAGTTGTACGAAAGCATCGTTAACCAGTATATCTGAGCGGATTGGGAATAGGGTTAAGGCATAAGGTATACTCTCGGATTGCTTACGCCTCGTAATGAGATTACGAGGCTAACTTTGGAAGCCTTTGAATTTTATTCAAAGGCGAAACTACAGTGATGGAATATGCCAAACTCCTAAAGTGAGGAGAAACTAATAACCATGTATTTTGCCGGTCTTGATGTTTCCACCCAGAGCTGTAAGCTGGTCGTCATTGATGACGATTCCAAAGATGTTGTTTTCGTTACCGCTGTCAATTACGATAACGATTTGCCGGAATACGAGACGAAAAACGGCGTTATCCAGGGACTGCCCACCGGCGCCTCCGAATCCGATCCGAATATGTGGCTAGAGGCGGTGGATCGGGTATTCGGTGAGTTGACGGAGACTGATATCCCGGTTGAGGAAATTCGGTGTATATCTGTATCAGGTCAGCAGCACGGATTGGTTGCGCTGGATGAAAAGGGCGATTTGACGCGTCCCACGAGCAAACTCTGGAACGATTTCTCCACCCAGGAAGAGTGCGAAATTCTGACTGAGAAAATCGGTGGCCTGGATGCAATGATCGAGGAGGTCGGGAACAGCCAGCGCACCGGATACACGGCGGCCAAGATCTTCCATATGGTCAGACACGAGCCTGAACGCTACAAGAAGACAACAACGCTCTTTCTGGTACACAACTATATCAACTGGTACCTGACCGGTGGCGTGCGGGTAATGGAACCCGGGGACACCTCTGGCATAGCGCTCTGGGACCCACGGACCGGAGAGTGGTCTGGGAAGGTAATCCAGGCGATTGATTCGAACCTTCGGGATAAACTGCCGCCTGTGGAGCCATCCGACGCAACCATCGGTGACATTTCGCCATCTCTGGCGGAACGGTTTGGGTTTTCCACGGACTGCCGGATTGATGCCGGCAGCGGAGACAACATGTACGGCGCCATTGGGACCGGAAACGTTACACCCGGACTCGTGACCGTCAGCCTGGGCACCAGCGGGACGGCATACTCATTCATGGAGGAGCCGTACGTCGATCCCACCGGGGAAATTGCTGCCTTCTGCGACAGTACCGGCCATTACCTGCCGTTGTTATGCGTCTCTAATCTGGCAAACGGGTATAACGAGATTCTGAATTTACACGAAATATCCCATGATGAATTTAACAAGATCGTCTCCGAGACCGAACCTGGTAACAGCGGGAAACTTTTGATTCCGTGGTACGAAGGCGAGCGGACTCCGGATGTGCCGCAGGCAGCACCGATCTATTTTGGATTTGGCCTGGACGATTTTACCAGAGAAACCCTGAGCCGTGCGGTGTTGGAAGGCCATATCCTGAGCCTCTACGACGGATTCCGCCGAATGCCCATCGAGGTTGACGAAATTCGTCTGACCGGCGGCATGTCTCAGTCTCCGGCCTGGTGCCAGACCATCGCAGATGTGTTTAACGCCGAAACCGTCCCGGTGCAGGGTGAAGGTGCGGCGCTGGGAGCGGCCGTACACGCTTCCTGGGCCTGGAAAAAAGAAAATAGTACGCCGGAAACCATTGAGGAAGCGGTGGAACCGTATGTGATCCTTGATGAGCAAAACCGGAAAACACCCATTCCTGAGTATGTGGAAATTCATAACATTCAGAAAGAACTGTTCCGGGCGCTCAGCCTGCGGGTGCGAGGTAAGGATGGTAAAGATCCATTCGCACTTCGGGAACAAATGGAACAGTGAGAACAGGGCGAAGGCAGGCTTGGCTCTCTCTTGATCCGGAGTACAGAAATTAAACTCCTAAAAGTGGAGCACAAATATTATGGCAGAAAGTAAACCATCGATTGCTCAAAAACCGTTTGGTACACTCGAAGACGGCACGGAAGTAAGCCTGTTCACCCTCCGGAATGCGGACGGTATTACGGTGGAGATTACGAATTACGGGGGCACTATTGTTTCTGCCATGATTCCCGATACCAAAGGCTACTTTGCCGACGTAATTGTGGGGCAGGATGCCATGGAAGCCATTCTCCATGGGGATAACCCCTATTTTGGCGCGCTTATTGGTCGGTATGCTAACCGGATTGATGGGGGAAGTTTTCAGATGGACGGCCAGACTTACGAACTGGCGCAAAACGACGGCTCAAACCATCTTCACGGTGGTGAGATCGGTTTTGACAAGCGAATATGGGATGCGAAGCCGATGGAAACAGAGGAAGGAGTTGCTCTACAGCTAAAATACCTGAGCGAGGATATGGAGGAAGGGTACCCCGGGAACCTGGAGACGACGGTCTTTTATACCCTGACCAACGGAAATGAATTACGCATTGAGTACAAGGCCACGACCGATGCGAAGACGATTGTGAATTTTACAAACCATGCTTATTGGAATCTCGCGGGGAAGGGGACTGTGCTGGACCATGAAATGACAATTAATGCAAGCACCTTCACGCCGGTTAATGAGAACCTGATCCCCACCGGTGAAATGCAGCCCGTTGACGACACACCCTTCGATTTTCGGAAACCAAAGCGCATTGGCAGGGATATTGACGCGAACGATCAGCAGATTACCTACGCCAATGGTGGCTTCGATCATAACTGGGTCCTGAATAAACCCGAACCAGGCGCATCAACGATGGCAGCGCGCGTTACTGATCCGGAATCCCGGCGGATGCTCGAAGTCTGGACTACCGAGCCGGGGATGCAGTTTTACTCCGGCAATTATCTGAAGGGGATGCATCTTTCCAAAGGCAGAGATTTGGAGAAACACAGCGCGTTGGCTCTGGAAACACAGCACTTCCCGGATTCGCCGAATCAGCCGGATTTTCCCTCTGTGGAATTATTGCCCGGCGAAATGTATACCCAGACTACAATCTACCGGTTCGGGCTTCGGAAGTAGTCTCGCGTCCTATACCCATTCCGGGACTGCTACAAAATCGCCGGGAGTAAAGGTCTCTCCTTCCGACTCATCGATGATCAGGCAGAGCGACCTGGCAAGGATTTCATCTTTTTGCCAGTTTTCACCCTGACGGCGTTTCACGAACTGTAGAAATGCTCGTTCCGGGCTGGTTGCCTGAATATATTCTAGTTCCGGCCGGTTCCAGATTCGCACATTTCTGTATTGGACTCTGAAGTTTTTTGTTTGTATCGACATAACACTTCACTCAGGTTTGGATTTGCTTACAATTAGCTCTCCTGTGTGGTCATATATTCATTACTACGCATAAATATAATACATATGTGCGAATTGTCAATTAATAAAACTCCAAACGACATAATAATATGTAAAAATAAAATCATATGATTTTTTATATAGTATCAATATGAGCAAATGGTCATTTCTGTGTCTCGTTGCATAAGTTGTTCGAGTGAGGCATCATTTTGTCGATACAGATATAAATTGCGTCGCAAATGCAAACCAGAATTTTTATCTATCCATGGATGAGTCAAACTAAGATTGCTGACTTTTAAGCGCCGGTGTCTATTTCTACCGGATTTTCACCCCGCAATTTACGGACGTCAGGAAGATGGTCTATTTACGGTAAGGTGGTGCGAAATTATTCGGGAATGAGCTCGTCGATGACTCGGGCAAGTCTTTTGATGTTAATCGGTTTTTGAAATACTCGGGTTGCTCCTGCCGCTTCTAAACTCGACACAATTTCGTCTCTGACGTATCCCGTCACAGCCACAATCGGTTGTCCTGCGTTTGTCGCTCTGAGTTGAGTAATTAATTCTCTGCCATGCATATCCGGGAGTCCGATATCCGTCACGATGAGGTCGATAGTATCTGAGTGGTGATTATAATACTCCAGTGCATCAGATGCATTTGAGACCGGTGCAACGGTGTAGTCGAGGTTCGTAAGCGCTTCCCGCATTAACTCCCGTATCGAGGCTTCATCTTCGATATACAGAATATGTTGTCCCACTCCGTAGGGAACCTGCTCCGGTAATTCATCCAGTTCTAATTCCCGGAGATCCCGGGGAGCCGCTTTTGGCAGTCCGAGTGTAAAAGTGGTCCCTTTACCGGGCTGGCTCTCAACCGTGATCCATCCGCTGTTTTTTCGGATAATACTCTGGACTATGGCAAGCCCCAATCCTGTACCGTCCGTCGACTTTTTGGTGGTGAAAAACGGCTCGAATATGCGGTCCTGCGTCTCTGCATCCATCCCTATACCTTCGTCAATCACCTGAATGCCGAGATAGTCCGAGTTTGGTGAGGCAGCATGGGAAGGGATTTCTCCCGAAGATACCGAAATGGCTTGCAGGGTGATGGTTCCGCCGTCCGGCATGGCGTCGGCCGCGTTGATGCACATCGTTATCAGTATTTGCTGCAATTGTGCGGGATCGGCCCAGATCCGATCCTCCTCAGTCGCAATCTTCACACGGATATTCACATTTTTCGGCAGGGTATGGGCACCAATCTCTTTGATCTCATACAAAAAATCGGAGACAGTAATGGCTTTGGTTTCAGGATCGGCGGGCCTGGTAAAGGTCAGCATCCGTTTCGTAACAGTGTTTCCGCGGTCAACACTGGATTGGATGATTTGGAGATATTTCCGGAGATTGTCATCCTGAATTTTAACGTTCAGAATTTCCTGTGCACTGTTAATTGCAGCGAGGACGTTGTTAAAATCGTGTGCGATACCACCCGCGATTTGGCCGAGTGCCTCCATTTTCTGGGACTGAATCAACTGTTTTTCCAGTTCCTTCTGTTCGCTGATATCCTTCACGGTACCTTCATAGTATATCGGATTGCCCGCTTCATCGGTAACTTCGACGGCATTCTCTAATACTTCAACACGCCACCCCTGATCATGAACCCAGGTGCCTTCAAAATCTCTGACCGCACCCTTTTCCCGGAGTATTTGCTGGAATTTTTCGTGCGAGAGCTGCGGTGTGAATGGCAGATCATCGGTGCGCTTTCCGATGATCTCATCCGCCGACTCGTATCCCAGCATCTGGGCCATCCGGTCATTGGCAAAGAGGATTTCATTGTCATAACTCATCCGGTAAATACCTTCGTGGAGATTGTCCAGAATCTGCTGCAACTCCCGGCGGGATTGCTGGAGGGCTAATTCGGACTGTTTTTGACTAGTCACATCCTCGATCATCACCAAGTATTCCGATTGTTCTGAGCCGGAAAACAAGTTTGTCAGCGTAGTCTTTCCCCAGACGACTTTGTCGGTATCGGTAACGTACTGTTTTTCAATTTGTCTGGAAAAAGGCTCGTGTTGCGATAATTTCCGGAGAATATCGGTTGTACTCTCACGGTCTTCAGGCAAGACGACTGAGGGAAGCGCATGGGCTTTAAGTTGAGTCGGAGAATATTCCAGCATTTCACACAGGGACTTATTTACCGCCTCAAAATGAAATTCCTGGTTAAGGATAGCCATCCCTACCGGACTTTCCTCAAAGATCTTCCGGAACCGGGTTTCGCTCTCAAAAATAGCCTGTTTTGATTCCATTTTTTGAGAGACATCCCGGATTACGCCGATAAATCCCGTCATCTCTCCATGCTCATCTTTGAGAAAATACACCCCGGTATCTCCGGGAAAGATTACCCCGGATTTGGTCTGATAATTAACAGTCACTCGCAATTCCCGATCCGCTTGGTGCTCTTGAATCGCTTTTCCCAGTATCCGGTATTCCTGATGGTCAGCATAGATGTATTCTGTCTTGTGTCCCCGGAGCTCCTCAAGTGAGTACCCGAATTTCTCCTCAAACGCCGGATTACAATCAATAATGTTACGATGGGTATCCGCTATAAGTATCGCATCCCAGATACTGGTAAACAGGCTGTGGTAACGGGTTTCCATTTCACGGCGTTTGGTTACATCGGAAATATGACCTTCAAGTATCTGATGGCCCTCGGAATTTTCCACGAGTCGGCCACGTTCCCAGACGGTTTTTGTGACTCCATCTTTGGTTTGAATACGGTATTCGACCTCAAAGGGCTCGTCTTTCCGGATAGCTTCCTGCACCTTTTTTTCGACTATGTTCCTGTCAGCTGGTTGGATCAATTCTGCATAGGAGATGGTAGTGTTTTGTATAAGATCCAGGGGCTGGTATCCCGTCAGGGATTTACATCCGTCACTGACAAACTGCATGGTCCAGTGCTGATCATTAATACAGCGATAAGCCATCCCGGGGATATTCTGCAGTAATGTTGCAAGCCGCTTTTCACGTGCCTGAATCGCCTTCTCTTTTTTCCGTCGCTCGGAATCGTCCCGAAATACCAGCACGGCTCCAACTATCTCATCCTCGTATTTAATCGGAGATCCGCTGTCCAGGATAGGCAAGCGCCGGCCATCTTTTGCTAACAGTTCCGTATGATTGGCCAGGCCGATAATACGACCCTCTTTCAATACGCGACCCACCGGATTTTCCACCGGAGATTTTGTCTCTTCATTAACGACCTGAAATACCTCTGCAATGGGAAGCCCTTTGGCTTCTGAGGAACTCCAACCTGTTAACAATTCTGCCTGCCTGTTTACATAGGTGACACGTCCTTCCGTATCAGTCGCAATCACGCCGTCGCCAATACTGTGCAGGGTTTGAGAGTACCACAATTGCTCCCGGTAAAGCCTGTTTTGCCAGAGAATTTGATATACACCGAGTATTGCCCCAGCTACTGCGCAAACTCCTAAGATGAGCAGGCGAACATAAATCTCATGTGGGGGAATTTCGTAAAACAGCAAATCCAGAAAGGGACCTTCGTAATAATATACCATATCCAATACGGTATCGAGTATCCAGAGCGATGCTCCGACAACCAGGGAAAAACCGAAAGGATACAGAAACGTTTTGGTTTTTAGAGACGATAATTTCATTGATCTATAGCGGGCCGTTAGACAACTGTGATGCCTTCCAGGTATTCAAATGATCAATCGCTGTTGCAACTAATGTTGAAAGCAAACCAACCTGACTGTAGCAAAAAAAACCTCTTGAAGTCAAGTATAATAATGTTGTTCTCGAGAAACTATATAAAATTCCCCACACGGTTCGGTATAATTTTTGATATACTCAACAGTTCTGGCGTCCTGGTATGGTATCAGGTTTAACCGGACAACCATGATACAACGGAATTTCGGGTACTGGGTATCTCCAAATGTATAATAGCCACAATTTCGATAAACACCTCTTCTATTCTCTGGAAAAAAGGTTCTAAAGTTCAGGAAAAAATCACTGACACGGGAGAAAACTTTATGTGTAACATGCGACTTACAATTTTGTTGGGGACCTTCTGTCTGGTGTTGTTTTCCATGCCGGGATTGGCTGCGGAGAGTCCGAAAAAAGAGCATTCCACCTACGACCAGTCGATGGATTTCAGTCCGCTTTCTCCGATGTTTCGTATTTATGCTATCCAGTATTATCGCCACCTGACGCCCAGGGATGAAGTGGTCCTTGGAGCCGCGTACACAAATTTACAGTGGGATTTCGGTGAGACGAATGCCGCAACGTTGATTGTCGGCTACCGCCGATATCTCTGGAAAAAGTTACACATTGAGTACCAGCTCTGGCCGGATTACGATTGGTTCTATGAAAAACAGGAAGAGCGGTATTACGAGGGATTTGACCTCTGGAACGAATTTCGACTGGGGTATCAGGTGGATTTTTCACTGGGAAATTTACCCTGTTTCATCAACTTCCAGTGGCCGTTCGGCTTCGGATTGTACGCGGCAAACAAGCCTGACAGTTTTAGACAGCATGAGGAGGAGAATCCGTATTTCTACTTTCCGCCGATGTTCTTCCTGGGGATACGGTTTTTTTAACGGTTAAATCACCTTTTCCTGCCTTGGGGAGGGTTTCCACCTGGGCCAAATCAGTCTTGCACTCCACGTTTCTGCCGTGCATATTACGAACATATCTATCAAACCAGCCGGTTGATTCAGAAGGAGAAATGGTAATGGGGAATGGTAAGCCGCCGAATAGTGGAAAGGGCGGAATTCCGCCGATCTTATTATTGGCGGTATTCATTGTATTAATACTGGTGCCACTCGTATTGATCCTGGTGATGGACCATCGAGATGCCATACAGGAGTTTGTGCTGGTATTCCTTATGGCGGTCGGGTGTTCCGGGTTGTTTGTGCAATTTTCTGCGGAATTCAACGTGACCATTGGAAAATACAAGGCAACCGGTGCTACCGCCATTCTGCTGCTTATCCTGTTTTTTCATCAGATGGTTACTACCAACGTCCAGCAGCAACAAGAGGAACGCCCTGACCAGGCACAAAATATCACCGAAATCGAGCAGTCCGAACCGTCGCCGGAACCGACAGAACAGATAGCACCATCGCAGCAGAAGGCATCTCAGTCTATGGAGGCTCGTGAGGATGTCGAGTCACATGCCACTGCCAGCCAGGATGTAACTCGGGAGCAACAGCCGGCTGCTCAGGAAGAGAGCGGGAAACCAATAGAGTCTGTGCGTATTGTCTATCCTGTCGGAGTCGAAGAATTCAAGGCTGTCGCTTTTACACTGGATAAGGCGATACGAGGACGATTCTCTGACGCCTCGGTTGGTGTGTATTCTATTGGCAATGCATTTAAGGCGATATTCAACAGTGAGGGGAAATACCGGCAAGAGTTCCATGTGTATGTTCAACCCGATATCCGTCAAAGCGGCCACCTTAACCTCCGGAACAGCCTATCACGGATAGACGAATTTGTCTTTATTGAAGATCCTGAAGTAAAAAACCTGGGTAAAGAGGACGTGGTAATTCGGATAGGCTCTTGATGTTCAAAGGAATACAAATACCTCGCAAACGGAGGGAAACGCTGTGCAAACGGTAAAAGTCACTCTACTCGTTTTGGTTATGTTCTTTTCGGTATCTACAGTGTATGCGGCTTTCGAGAAAGATACAATTCAAACTTCCCGGGGAGATTTGGTAATTACCTTTATCGGTCACGGAACTCTCCACTTTCAATATCAGGATGTGACTATCCACGTGGATCCAGTGACTCGATATGCCAATTATACGGAAATGCCGGACGCCGATATCATCCTGATAACCCATCATCACGGGGATCACCTGGATCCGGAAGCCATTGATAAAATCAGCACAAAAAATACCAAAATAATTTACACACAAACCTGTGCCAAAGAATTGGCTGGGGGAAGCGTCCTGAATAACGGAGAGCATACAACCATCAGGAAAATTCCTGTGAAAGCGGTGCCGGCATACAACCTGGTCCACAAACGGGGGAACGGCGAGCCGTATCATCCCAAAGGGGTTGGTAACGGGTATGTCATATCTTTCGGCGATATAAAGGTCTACGTTGCCGGCGACACGGAAAATGTTCCGGAAATGGCGGACCTGACCGAAATTGATATCGCCTTCCTGCCGATGAATTTGCCGTATACCATGACTCCAAAGATGGTTGTCGACGCCGTGACAATGTTTCAGCCGAAAATACTCTATCCGTATCATTATGGTAATACGGACGTGAGTGAATTAGTGAAATTATTACGTGATTATGAGAATACTGAGGTTCGGGTTCGAAGTATGGATTAGGTTTCATATCAAGGCAAGGTAAATACGTGTTCGGTTTGAAGGGCCTAAATGCTAGCATGTAGTTCAGCAATTTGTAAATAGATGCTTGAGTCCTTGCAGGCCGGCCTCCTTCAAAAATTAGTTTTTCATTTGTTTTTTGTAAATGTTTCTGATTTCCAGCAAGCTCTCGTAATACCGATCCGACTCCTTAAAATCCGGGAAGGACCAGTCATACGGATGGAATGAGCCTTTTCTATAATAAAGTGTAGGATCAGCATAGATGCCATAGTCCAGATAGATCTTCTGTCCATTGAACTTTGCCGACGCCAACACCACTTTGTGGAAATCCATATAGCCGATGTCCAGGTTTACCGTACGCTCTCCGTCAACGGCGGCCGTTTCCTCGATCTCATTGCACCGAATTTTGGCTGAAGCAAGGATTCCAGGGTTCACCAGCTCTGTAAAACTCACGAACATCCGGAAGATCGGAGTGCCCATCTCGTCGGCATAGTAATCGGTCACTTCGAACGGAAATGTTTCGCTCCGGTAATCGACGGCGCTGAATGACTCCTCGCCTATTTTTAGCGCCTGTTCCATTCTCTGCTCATCGGAGTATAGTACACCGATAAACAGTTTGACGGGATCCGGTTCAGTCGGTTGCATCGACGGTTTCTTTCGTTACTTCTCGGTTTATTTCCAGGGAATGCCGGGCTTCCTCAACCAAGTCCAACGGGATACCGAACTCGTTCAGGATGAGCTTTTCCGCAACATCTCTGGATTTATGCCGCTGGACTTTTTCATGTCCGGTTACCTTGGTGAAATCGTCGTGGATATAAATCATTTCACCACCGGCGGTGCGGGTAAGTATAATGCCATTCATGGTGGGTTTTGTAAACGAGGCTATCCAGTGCTGACTGAATTCCTCCGAATCCACGCCGGATGCCGTGAAGCGATAGCGCCACGTAAAATTGCCATTACGAAAGGTGTAGACGTCATACCGTTCCACCTCTCGATTAAACCGGATTTCGATACCGGAGTGAGGCGTCAGGTGACGCTGTTGGGTATCCTGGGAAATCAGGAGTGGTTGGTGAATCATATAGCCTGGGTCAACGAGATAAACCCCCTCATTGAAATACACCAGAATTGCCGAGTGCACATTCTTACCCCATTTCATGTCTCCCAGGATAGGATCACAGTCGTAACCGCAGTTTCGGAGGATTTCCAGCAGATACCAGGTCAGAGAAAAACAGGTGCCGCCCAGGCGAAAATTGCGATAATCCTCGTAGATAGTGTCCGGCAGACGAAAACCGGTCTGTTCGCCGTGTTTCGCAAAGTTGATAATTTTGCTGATATTCTCGTACGGGATCCGGCTGAACTCTTGGGCGATTGTCTCCAGGTGGTCCAGGGTAGGCGACTGCTCCTGAATTCCAAAATGCCCCAGGAATTGCCGGGCTTCCCCGAAATGCTTTCCCGGCGCTAATCGGTCTGGTGTTATCACTGTCATCACGGTGCAATATAAATAATCCGAGTCTGATGACAAGAAGTTCCTGATAGGAAACAAAGAGGTTTTTATATTGGGAGTGATAAATTTAGACGGTATTAATTTATTGGCGAAAGGAGTCTACCATGAAATCAACCACGGAATACCTGACCTTCAACATCCCTGCCCGCATGGATTTTAAAAATATTACCAGAGACGTAGAACAGATTTTTAATGAATCCGGAGTACAGGAGGGGATGGTGCTGGTCAATGCGATGCACATCACCGCCAGTGTTTTTATCAATGACGCCGAGCCAGGATTGCACCAGGACTATAAGGAGTGGCTGGAGGAATTGGCGCCGTTTGATCCCAGTCCGGAGACGTACAATCACAATCGCACCGGGGAAGATAATGGCGATGCCCACCACAAGCGCCAGATTATGGGCAGAGAAGTGGTAGTGGCTATCACCGGCGGCAAACTGGACTTCGGTCCCTGGGAGCAGATATTTTACGGCGAATTCGACGGCCGTCGGTCGAAGCGAGTGCTGGTGAAGGTGATTGGGGAATAAAAAAAGGAGAAAGGAGAAAGGAGCAAATTGAATATCCAATGTCCAATTACCAAGGCTCCACTGTGTCATTTGGATTAAAGAATGCAGAATGAAGAGTGAATATTGAAGAATGAAGAATGAAAATTGAAGAAGGGGGGAGGCGCTTACTCTTCATCGTAATCCTAATCGTACGATTACCCTGATGTTTCGCCAGATGATTGGATGAAATGAATTTCCATCCTAAAAAAACTGTCACACAAATTCAGCCCTGCAGAACCCGGCGGGGCTTTTTTTTCCACTATTGATTTCCGTGTTTGCCGGGAGTAATATTATAACAGTTGTGCCCTTTGCGTTGGTTTTACTCGTCAGGAGTGTGACATGAAACGATGTATTCGTTTATGCGGACTGGTGTTGCTGCTTTTATCCGGACCCACAGTACAAGCCGAATGGACGAACCAAATCTTAGTCGCCGATTCCATAGAAGTCCTGAGCCGGCCGATTGTCGTTGAAAATTTTGAGCGTTCCGTCGATACTGCAGTCGTCCTGTTTGAAGGGAGGACGACACGCCACATCTCCGACATCTTTCTGGGAAAGTTTTGGTTTGAGAACGAAGAGTTAGCATTAGAAGTTCTGAACATCTCCCAGTCAACGGATTCGAGCTATTTCCCACAATATCACGGGAAATGGGATTCTGAGTATATGGCCGTTATCTGGCTGGAGATGAATAAAAGTACATCAGATTCAATGCTCATGCTACTTCGAAAGATATCATCTGATGGTGGATGGCTTCAACCCGACTCTGTTCAATGGTTCTCCGGTTTAGATGAGTACCGAATTTTTAATACACCCTGGGGAAATACGAATCAAGTAACTTTTACGTACACCACCTATCAGGATTCCTTTTTTTATGAGTTCCGCTATGACTTGACAGAGAATCAGGTGTTAAATTCGGATACTATTATATTCGCTGAGGATGAATTCCGAACACCCAGGATACAGGATTTCAAGTTTGCGACGTTATGGGGAGGCGATATACCCGATTATCAGGTTGTCGCACTCGTCGAGACTGAATCATCAATGTCAGTAAGTACCACGTACTATCAGAGGGGATTTTGTTTTGTCGGCTGTACAGAGCCTTATTGGGGAGATCTGGTGCCCCATGCCACCGTAAATTCAAATACCTCCGAAATTCAGGTCGTGCAGGGATTTGGACTACAACCACGCGCGGGATGGTTGGTAAGCGATGGTTCAAAGAACTATGCTGCAATATTGATATCGGAGGACTGCTTCGATTCAACCATGTGGGGGCCCCATCAGGGATGGTCAGCATGGACTTCAGTAGTAAAGATTCCACTTATTGGCGATAATTCAGCCCACCTGACGCTGGGGTATCCAGACAAGAATAACATGCTGATAGCCTGGGACGCCGAATATCGTGGTAACAGAGAAATCTTTGTGAAATGCGCATCATCTGAGGAGCGCCCTGTTCGTGTCACCAAAAATTCCGGAGCGGACATAACACCAGTTATCGCCCACATTCGATCGGGACTGGATGCATACGAAGTAGTGATTCTATGGAACTCTGACCACACTGGAGTGCCACGGCTCTGGGCGGCCACCGGGAGTGTTCCGGTGGAGGTTCAGGATGAGAGCCGAATTCCTGAAATTTTTCACGTCTCCCAAAACTACCCGAACCCGTTTAACACGGAGACGACCATCGAGTATACCGTCCCGACACCGGGTGAGATCAATGCCGGCGTATACAATCTGCTGGGACAGAAGGTGGAGACGCTGCACAATGCACGCGTTGACGCCGGCCGACATTCCCTTCGCTGGGATGGAGAATCCGATGCGGGACCGTCAGTGGCGAGCGGTGTATACCTGGTGCGAATCAGATATAAGATCGCTGACCAGCCTTCTGTGGTAGTCAAAACCCTTCGAGTTGTGTTGATGAAATAGATTACTATCTGAGAAATGTAGCCCTCACTAAAGTTGCTTTAGAGCATGTGGGAAGGTCCTCTTCGACAAGCCCAGAGTGACTTTCCATGCAGCCATTCGGAGCTCATTGGGGGATAAACACCCGAACCCTCAAACAATATTACAGCGCTCCCAACACCTGCGCAATTATAATGATACAGACGAGTGCGATGGGATAGACTGTGGCGTAGGAGACTTGTGGCGCGTTGGATTCGGTGAGCGAATCCACCGCAGCCAGGCCGGGGGTGCTGGTCATGCTTCCGGTCAGGACGCCGAGCAGGACCAGAAAATTCATTCCGAAGGCAAAATACGCCACCAGCGTCATTACTATCATTGGAATAATTGTGATGATTGCCCCGATGAGAAAGAGTTTTGGCCCGTACTGGGTGAACGTCCCGGCGATCTCGGCGCCGGCATGGGTGCCCACGGACGCCAGAAAGAATAACAATCCCAGCTGGCGCAGCAGATTGTTTGCCGGCCAGGACATGGACCAGATGATTGGCCCGGTTTTGCCGATGCGGCTCAGTATAAGCGCCGTCGCCAGCACGCCGCCGGTCAGACCGAGGTGAATGGTCGTGAGGCCAAAAAGCGGAATCGGGACTTGTCCGATGAGTACGCCGATGACAATTCCCAGGGCGATAGGCAGGAAGTCGGTTTTGGAGAGCTGCCGCTCCTCGTTTCCAAGGATTTCTATGGCGCGCGAGAGATTATCTTTGGTGGAGATAATCATCAGCCGGTCGCCGTACCGGATTTGCCGGTGCGGCTGGGGCGTAATTTCCAGACCGCCGCGCCTGATTCGGGTGACGGTCGTGTTGTACCGTTCGAGCAAATTCAGTTCTCCGATCTTTTTATTGGCGACATTTTTGTTCGTCACTAATACCCACTGAAAATCGTAATCCTGGCTTAACGGAATCTCTTCATCCGTCTGGTGACCAACGAGCAGCTCCAGCCGGTGCAGCGCCTCTTCGGTTCCCACAGCCCGGATCAGGTCGCCGGTCTCCAGCGTTGTTTCCGGCGTCGGGCTGCTGGCCTTTTCGCCGCGCTGTACCCGGGAGATATTGGCGCCGGTCATCTTGTACACTTTCAACTCACGCAGAGTCTTCCCGGAGATATTCTGGTTCTCTACGATAAAGTTTTGTCCCCGGAGCTCCGGATAATCCTCCTGCTCCGCCTCCTGGTAGGCATCCCGTTCCCGTTCGAGGTCGGCCCGGAATATCTTTGGAATCAGACGGACAAACAGGATGACGCCAATAACGCCGAACGGATAGGCCACTCCGTAGCCAATGGATGCCAGGGGGGAATTCGTGCCTTCGATAGCTGCCGCCAAACCGGGCGTACTGGTGAGCGCGCCAGTCAGTAGGCCAACGGCCAGGTTGAAGTCCACGCGGAACAGCAGGGCCACGATAACAGTCACGACGGTAGCGGTCAAAACCAGAGTAACGGTGGAGAGAATCAGCGACTGCCCCTGCCGCTTGAACGACTCAAAAAATCCCGGTCCGGCCTGGATGCCGATTGTGAAGATAAACAGCACGAGGCCGATATCCTGAAAATCGGTGGGAATTATAAACCCAAGGTGTCCGGCGAGTAACGCAATAAAAAGGACGCCGGAATTATCCAGGGAAATGCCTTTGTACCTGAAATTCCCCAGGATGATACCGAGCGCAATAACCACTGCCAGCAAAAAGTAGGTGGATGTGATAAAGTCAGGCATAGGATACGGGGATTACTTTATCGGATTGGGAGACATATCGAATGTATGTCGGAGTCTTTACCATAATCGGATGAAAATTTACGAAGAATCACCGAGGAGGGGTAACGGTATTTTAGGATTTTTACCACTAATTGTATTCTGGGAAAATTAACAATTAAAGTCATCCTGAACGAGGTCTCTATGCAATCGGGAAGAATCCGTCCCACAGAGATTCATGTGGGACTGTTCTCATCGTCGTAATTACGGAGGTACCTGCTTTTCAGCGAGAATTTATGGTTACGAAAGTTCAAGACAACGCAGCCTCGCAATCTCATTGCGAGGCGAAGCTAATCCCCCGTCGGTGATCCCTTGTCAGGGTCGCCGACGGTTCTTTTTATTTCGCCATCCCGCCGTGGCGTGATGAATGATTTTCTGGGTGGGATTCCGTCCAATGGCAGACTCAAGGAAGGAACCCCGGCAGGAGAGCCGAGGGATCTCACTCAAATTGCTTCTGAAGTGTAAGTTGCCAGATTCCTCCGCTCCCCCGATGAATCGGGGTCGGTCGGAATGACTTATTTTCTTCATCATTTCACATCGGAAAGACCCCACCAGTCATCCTGAGCGAGCGAAGCGAGCCGCCCCAACGGGATCCCTTCGGGGAAGGATATCGTCTGATTACCTCTGGAGATTCCTTTACCAGATTCCTCCGCTCCCCCGACGAGTCGGGCTCGGTCGGAATGACTGAACATAAGAATTCCCCTGTTGAGAATCCGGGCAGACTCCTATATTCATAACCTTAGGAAAAATAACCGGGAAGGAGGCGGGAATTCCATGCAATCGTTGGAAGGTAAAGTCGCAATGGTCACCGGGGCCGGCGGCTCAGTAGGGTCCTACGTGACTGAAACACTATTACAGGCGGATCTTAAAGTCGCGGTAGTGTACCGGAGTGACCGGCACAGGGAATCGTTGGAAAAAGTCAGGGAGGGGTATCCCGGTCGGGTCAAAATTTTGCAGGCTGATTTGAATGATTTTGAACAGGCAGAAGTAGCCGTTACGGAGACCATTGACACGTTCGGTAGGGTTGATTTTCTGGTAAATCCAATCGGCGGCTGGCTCGGCGGCAAACGGCTCCACGAGCACTCGGGTGAAGAACTGGACAAAATGCTGAATATGGATCTGAAGCCGACGTTTCACATTATGAAGTCGGTTTTACCGGTGATGGCTGAACAGCAGGATGGCAAAATCATCAATTTTTCGTCCATGGCTGTGTTTGGAGGACAGCCCGGCAATGCGATCTATGCGGCGTCTAAAGCGGCGGTGGCCTCGCTGACAGAAGCGGCCGCCAGTGAATACGGCAAAGATGGGATCCGCTGCTACGCATTAGCTCCGTCCACGATAAACAGTGAAGCAAACCGCAACGCAATGCCGGATGTCGACACCAGCAGTTGGGTCGATCTGGAGGAGATTGCCGAAGCCATCGTTTACCTGTGTGCTTCCGGCGATTCGCTGAGTAGTACGACCCTCAAATTTACCGGCGAAATTAGTTAGTCCTCCTTGTGAATCTGAAGATTCGGTCAATATCTCTGTTTATTACTTTACTTGCGGCTTTCGCCGTTAATTCCCCCGCCTACAGCGCAGATACAACGCGGACACATGATGGCTGGACAATCGGCGCCGTTCCTTCTCTGGGATACAACTCGGACAAGGGGATCGAATACGGAGCAACTGCAGATTTCTATAATTTCGGAGACGGAAGCCGGTATCCGAATTACGAGCAAATGTTTCGGCTCAGTTTTGGCCACACGACCCGGGCAAGTCAAACTGTCACAGCGTTTATGGATCTACCTGAGTTCGGTGAATCCGGTTTGCGGTTGACCGGATTTATCGGATATGAAACGGATATGCTTCAGCCTTTCTATGGGATGAACGGATACGGGTCGCCGTATCGTCCCGCCGTTGAAATCTCCACTCCCGATGACCCTCGCTATGATGCGGATGAATATATCAGTCGACTGTATTACACCTACGATCGAACCATGTGGCGGCTCACGGCAGATTTGCAGGGTGACCTCATCGGAAACTGGCGCTGGATTAGCGGGATCGGTCTGCTGGACATCGAAATCAGGCAGACCCGAACGCATCAATTCGATGCCGATCTCCCAAATCGCACATTGTATTCCGATTTACGGAACGTCAATTTAATTCCGCAGGAGGAGGCCAACGGGGGAAAGGCCCGCTATCTGAAGGGAGGATTCGTTTATGATTCCAGAGATGCGGATATGGCGCCGGAATCCGGTGTCTGGAGCGAAGCCTTCGTTACACACTTTATGAATACGCTTGGAAGCGAAGAAACCTATACTATTGCATCAATTACGCACCGGCAGTATTTCCCGGTGATACCGGAGCAGCTGACTATTGCCACGCGAGTGAAATATCAGGGAAATATCCACGGAGAAACACCATTTTATGTATTGCCGGTTTTATTCAGTTCTTATCGAATCAGGGAAGGACTCGGCGGCTCTCAGACTATTCGGGGTGTACAGCAAAATCGGGTGGTGGGACAGTCGTTGGGATTGGTCAACCTGGAATCGCGGTACAAATTCTACCATCGGCAGTTACTGGATTACGATATCACCTTTACGCTCAACGGATTTTACGATACGGGCAGGGTGCTTTCGTCTGAAGAAGATAATCTGCATCATGGCGTTGGCGCCGGTCTGAGCGTGATAATAAACCGTAATTTCATCACTACGCTTGACGTGGCGAAATCACTCCATCCCAGAGATGGCCGGGGCGGAATTTATATCCACTCAGGATATTTATACTAAAAGTCTACAGATTTGGTTTATAATTTTGTTTACACAGGGAAGGAAATTACCTCAATACTTTGAAAAGGCATGGGGTATAAAGAAATATTACGTACTGCATATTCTGTAAAAGGCTTCTCTCATTTAGGACGCATCTCCGGCTCTCGATCGCAATCTGAATTACTCCCGTAATACATTGCCATAGATTGATATATTTGAATATGTTGCTATATTTAAAAAGATGACTAAATCACTCTCAATAATAACAATCAGCTGTTTGTTGATAACCGGTATTTATAGCTGTGCCGATTCCGGAGGGACACAGGAGAACCAAACCAAACAGACCGTGGGAACCGTCCAGCCAGAAGATGTTAGCCTGGTCCCGGTAAATGCCGATTCCCTGATGCAGATTATACAGTCCTCTCCGGCGAAGGTGACAGTACTGAACGTGTGGGCCACCTGGTGCCAGCCGTGCCGGGAGGAATTCCCGGATATGCTGAAAGCCTACAGGGAAACGAAAGACAAGGGAGTGAGTCTTATGTTAGTTTCTGGGGATTTTCCCGATCAAAAACTCCAGGCGAAGCAATTCCTTGCAGAACACGGAGTCGGTTTTACTACATATTTTAAGACCGGCAAAGATATGCCGTTTATCAACGCATTGAGTTCAGAATGGACAGGGGCGCTCCCTGCCACCTTTATCTATGATGAAAACGGAAACTTGCAGCAGTTCTGGCAAGGGAAGGCTTCATACGACGAATTCGTCAATGCAATCAATGAGGCACTGTAAACGAAATAACGGAGGATAGTATGAAAAAAATACAATCGACACTTTTTGCGTTTGTCATTGCTGTTGTGGCTATCGCCATTGCCGCACCGGTGCTGGCGCTCGATATTGGTGAAAAAGCGCCGAAGACGGACGTGGAAATGAAGAATGCCGTCGGAGAGGCGGTCTCAATTAGTGATGTCGCCGGCGAAAATGGAACCCTGGTTATTTTCTCGTGTAATTCCTGTCCCTGGGTACAGGCTTGGGAAGAGCGGATCGTAGAAATGGGGAATTCCTTCCAGGATAAAGGGGTTGGAGTAATCCTGATCAATTCCAACGATCCCGAACAGAAACCAGCCGACAGCTTTTCCGCCATGAAGAAACGGGCGGATGAAAAGGGATACGATTTCCCGTACGTGATGGACGAAACCTCTGACGTGGCGAGAGCCTTTGACGCGACCCGGACCCCGGAAGCCTTTTTATTCAATGCCTCTGGTGAACTGGTCTACCACGGGACTATCGATGACAACGCCCATAATCCCAAAGAAGTGGAAGAGCAGTATCTGAAGACGGCGCTGGAAGCTGTCGTCAACGGGAAAGAAGTTCCCCAGAAGAAGACCAAGGCGCTGGGCTGCACCATCAAGTTCCGGGAAGCCTAAACCGACAATAAATATGATCCAAAACCCTGGTCAGCCTCCAAATTCTTCCAGGGGTTGACAGGGCACATTTATAAGAGGAGTGGTTATAATTTAGATATTATAGCTACTCCTCTTATTTTTTTGTTTAAAAACCTCGTTTTTTTAGTGTACATAACCAGCTTTATGTGCAGGGAACAAATAATCCCTTGCATATATAAGATAAATACTTATTATTATACTAATATAAACTGATTACTTATATAGGATGTACCTATGTCCCATTTCGTATTGCTTGGCGACATTATTAATTCCAGAGAACTCTCCAATAGAAGTCGTGCGCAGAATCTTTTTAAAGGGGTGATTAACGAAATAAATAGTGAATACTCCGGCGCATTCCTCTCGCCGCTGACGGTCACGCTTGGAGATGAATTCCAGGGGGTACTCGCAAACGCATCACAACTCTTTGCCATCATCCATCAAGCCCAGATACAACTCCGGGCAGGAGATGAGCCAATCGAGGTGCGGTTCGCGCTGGGACTGGGGGATATCGAAACCCCGATAAATAATCAATCCGCTATCGGGATGGACGGTAGCGCTTTCCACAACGCTCGGGAAGCACTGGAAAACGCAAAGCAGGAGGATCGTCACCTCTGCTTTCAGGGAGATATAGCAACCAGTGATATCCTTGACCTACACTGCGCTTGGATAGACCGGATAATCAGGCAGTGGAAATTTCGCAGATTGAACATTCTACACTACCATCGCCTGGGGGATAAACAGGCCGATTTGGAAAAGCGCTTAGGCATTTCCCAGCCGGCAATTTCACAAAACCTTTCGCACCCGGACACAGCACTTGTTTTGAAGACTGAGAAGACGATAGAGTTTTATCTGAACACGCTGATCGGAGAGCAAAATGACGCTCATTGAGATCTACCTGGTACTGGGCTTTTTCCTCGGCCGGTTGGCTATCCGCCGGAACCAGTTTCCGGAATATGGAGCACCCGTATTTGTCGCGCTGTTTCGGCTGGGAATATACATTTTCCTTGGCATCACGTTGCCCGGGTTCGAGCAGACTTTTATGCTTATCCTCGCTGGGGGACTGCTCCTGATGTATGACCTGATCTGGATGAGAGACGGCGCCCGGCCGAGTTTCTTTTTGGGCTTGCTACTTGTGCTGATCGCCTTCCCGTCACTGCTCCGGTATCTTGTGGAGATCAGTCCGAATTCCGCTAATCCGCTATCGGATGCGCTTGTCGATTTTGGAGAAAACCTTACGTTGCTCTCGGCAATTCGATCGCCAGAGATGTTGAAATTCATACTGCTGGTCATCACCGGATTTCTCTTTACGCTGCGGGAGAGCACGGTGTTGATCCGGGACATACTGGCACGTATCAGCGCCGAACCGGTGGACCAAAATAACCAGACCGATGAAGACGAATACAACCGGGGCCGGCTGATCGGATACCTGGAACGGACGCTAATTTACTTTCTCCTGGTCTTCGGATACTACGCCGGCGTAATGTTCGTTATCGCGGTAAAATCTATCGCACGCTATCGTGAGTTTAAGAACCGGGATTTCGCCGAGTATTTCCTGATTGGAACGTTGGTATCGTTGTTATTGGCGTTTATAGCTGCTCTGTATGTTCGGTTGGCGTCCTCTTTGATATAAATGAATTTCCTGAAGAGCCACTCCAATGGGTCCCACCGGAATTAAGAACGCTAAGATCCCCCCAACTTGAACACTTGAATACCTGAACACTTTAACACTTTATTTACCTTCTTTCGGCAGTCGTCCCATCAGGTCTTCTGCCGCAATCGGAGAGTGAAATCCGATTAGTTCTCTGGCATGTTCAATCTGTCCCCAGGTATTCCAGAGCAGGATGCCTTTGACCCTGTTCTCATCAAGGTAATAAAATACGCCGGAATCGAACTTTTCATCCCAGTCGGTTACAATGTCTAATTCGCTGGAAGTGCGTCCGACTGCCTCGTATCCATAGTCAAACAGATCGGAATAAAAGAAGGGGAGATAGTCGTACTCCCGGTCGGCACCGGCCATATTCACTCCGGCAATCATCCCCTGGATGTTGGCGTTTTCCTCATGCTCCACACGAATCTGTTCTTCCAGTGCAGAATTGAAGAACCTGGCTACATCGCCGGCAGCAAAGATATCCGGATGGGACGTCCGGCAATTTTTGTCCACCAGGATGCCATCATTGATATCGAGTCCGGCGGATTCGGCCAGTCCGGTGTTGGGACGAATACCGAGTCCCGCCACGACCACGTCGGTAGTCAGCGTATCACCAGAGTCGGTCTGGATGACGTACTCCTCATCCTTTTTCTGAATGGAATCAGCGAGTTCACCTGTCCGCACCCGAACGCCTTTTTCAGCGTAATACTCATTCAAATGATTTGAGAGTTCTTCGGGGAAGATCCGGTCGCCAATGCCGTCCTCCGGGAAAATGATCGTTACGTCTTTATCCTGCATGTGCAGGGCGGCAGCGATTTCAGAACCGATAAATCCGCCACCGATTACCGTAAATGCATCCTTTTGCTCGGTAAGTTTCCGCAATGTTTGATAATCGTCGAGATCGCGGAAGTAGATGACCCCGTCCGGTGAATCCGGCAGCTGGATTGGCGAACCGCCTGTGGCCAGCAGCAGTTTCTCGTAGCCATACTGGTTCCCCGAGGAATCAGTAACGATTTTCTCCACAGGGTTGATCGAGTCCGCAACCGTTTCCAGATGAATATCCGCATCTTGAGAGTCGGTGTGCCGCCAGATTTTCTCCTCGTCCATACCCGTCCAGAGCCCTTTGGAGAGAGGGGGGCGGTTGTACGGTAAATGATTCTCTGCACTCAGTAATCCGACAGGTTCGGCTGAATCCACCTGACGAATGCCACGAATCGCTGCATCGGCTGTCATACCACCACCAATAATCAGATAGGTATATTTACGCATCTGTCATTCTCCCGGTTTGATAAATTTCTAAGGCTCTACTCTTAAATTTCTATTCGCGCGTTTTGTAACTTACTGATACTCCCGACCGGCTGGCCCACTCAATTGTGGTATCATAGTTTGGCAAATTGGAGACGTGTTGATAAAACTCCTGTACTCCGGTCACCCCGCGCCGGCGCATCGACATATTGTGGGCAGTAAAACAGCCGCCGACTTCCAGTTTCGGATCGATGGCCTTAAAATAGTTCAGGTACCACCCCTTATCTGCATCGGAAAAGACAAAATCAAACGGTCCTTCTAGCGCCGGAACTAATTCATGGGCATCAGCCAGCCGCGCATCGATATACTCCGAAAGCCCAGCTTCCTCGAAGTTCTGCAGGGCTTCCTTATATCGCCGGTCGTTTATTTCGATAGTAATCAGTTTACCGCCGGTTTTGCTCAGTGCCCAGGCCATCCAGATAGCCGAGTGACCCGTGGAGGTCCCGATTTCCAGCGCACGGGTGTATCCATTCTCGACAATCAGGTCATACAATAGCTGGCCATCTTCCGGGGGGACATTCAGGTTATGCCAACGCCCTTCATGGCTGTCCAGGAACTTCTGCACTTTTTCATCCAGGGCGGTATTCTCTCCGGTGGTCTGTGCATATGTGTCATGGGCTGTGAAGGCCAAAAGAAGGATCATGGCGATTAATGAGAATAGACGATTTATAAAAGTCATCAGTATTTCCCTCACGCGTTCGTTTTTTTAAAGATAGAAACTATGATCGTCTTCAACAAATCCGGGAACGATGATACTAAAAGTTAGAAAATTGGTAACCAAGGATGCTTTATATTTCTTCAGGAAAATTGTGCAAATCCTGTCATAGCAGGAATTGAGCGAATATATGAACTATGCCGGATATGGCTGGCAAAGATTTTGCTAGTTGACTCAAGAGAATATAAGGAGGGGCTCATGGATAAACCGGTCCAGCAAGTCATTCGGGAATTTTTGGCAGAGAACCGTTTCGCTTTGGCGGGCGTCTCGCGGGAACCGAAGCATTTTTCGCGTACGCTGTTCAGTGACCTGCGTAAGTTCGGATACGATGTGCTACCCATCAATCCAAACACCGACGAAATTGACGGCCAGATCTGCTATAATTCGCTCACCGGTATTACACCGCCGGTCTCGCAACTGTTGGTACTGACCCCGGATGACCAAACCCTGAAGGCCATCGCGGAAGCACCCCAGACTGGCATTGAGCGAATCTGGCTATACGGGATTTCCGGCGCCAAAGACGTTCTCTCCGACGCGCTCCAATACTGCCACCAAAACAGTATTGATGTGGTACCCGGATACTGCCCATATATGTTCATCCCGGAAGCGCCGTTTTTTCACAAAATTCACACCGCCGTCTGGAAGATGCTGGGAAAGTATCCTGAATAACTCATTGGCCCTTCCGGTATCCTCACATTTGATTATTTCCTGGACTTCCGTAGATTAAACAAGCGGTAGATGTTCAACAATTACGTAACGAGCATTCATCCGCGTACCATTTTACCGGTAATGAAAAACTCGGGAAACCCAATGAAATATTTACAATACATACCAAAACTGACACTAACGTTAATTCTGGTTGGAATTCTGGGCGTGGCCCGGATATCAGCAGAATCACCCTCCTCCGTCCATGATTTCACCATGGAGACCATCACCGGCGACAGCTTGAGCCTGTCGGAATTCCACGGCAAAGTCTTGTTGGTGGTGAACGTGGCGAGTAAATGTGGGTTTACACCCCAGTACGAAGGGTTGCAGGAGATCTATGAAAAATACTCGGAGCAGGGATTTGCGGTACTGGGATTTCCTGCGAATAACTTTGCCAACCAGGAGCCCGGAACCGACAGCGACATCCAGGAGTTCTGCTCCACTAATTACGGGGTGACCTTTCCCATGTTCTCCAAGATTTCCGTAAAAGGAGAGGACCAGCATCCGCTCTATACTTACCTCACCAGCGAGGAAACCAACCCGGAATTTGCCGGTGAGATTACCTGGAATTTCAACAAGTTTCTCATCGGAAAAGACGGTCAGATATTGAACCGGTTTAAATCCAAAGATAAGCCTCAGAGCGATAAAGTGATAAAATCTATAAAAAACGCACTTCAGTCTTCCTGAATCGAGGAGGGAGTAATGGGCGTTTCACCAGCTGCACAAAATGAGGTCCTGCTCTTCTTCGGCGCACTTATGCTGTTCTTTGCTGCGCTGGCCCTGGCGTTTGCAGGCATTCAGTGGCTGCGGAACCATCCGGGATCTGTCCGGCAGTGGATAAACGTCGGAGTCGATTGTCTGAAGAAGCTGCTTCGGCAGATTGTCATTCGATTCCACTTTCACCGGATTCCACATTCACTGTAAAGGCATTTTTTCAATGATGCCGTGGTCGATTCAGCCTGAGTTACCCATGCGAAAAAATTGTGATGCCTGACCCCGAATTTCTCGTCATCGGGCTGGATGGTTTGCCGTATTCCTTGCTCGCAGATTTGTGTCAATCGGGAGTGACACCAAATCTGAACCGCTTGATCCAGGCTGGCCACAGCGCATCCATAAACAGCTCAATACCGGATGTCTCCTCCACCGCGTGGGCCAGTTTTATGACCGGTACCAATCCCGGTACACATGGCGTGTACGGTTTTTTCGAGGCCAGGTCCGATAACTATTCCCTTCATTTCCTGGATTCCAATGATATTAAAGCACCGACGCTTTGGGAGCGGCTCTCTGATTCCAGGAAGAAGTCATTAGTCATCAACGTCCCGCAGACCTATCCCGCCAGGGAAGTCGACGGCGTGTTAATCTCCGGGTTCGTGACGCCGGACCTGCAGAAAGCGGTCTGGCCGAAGTCGCTCCTTCCCGCACTGAAAGATTTGGACTATTCCGTTGATGTAGATGCCTGGTTAGCCCGTGAAGATATGGACAAATTCATGGAGGATCTGTTCCGGGTACTCGAGCGGCGCGTCGAAACGATCCACTATCTCTGGGATAGGGAATCCTGGGATATTATTATGGCTGTTTTCACCGGAACGGATCGACTCCAGCACTATCTCTGGGATGCAGTGGTTGATGAGGGGCATCAATACCATGCCCAGGTGATGGAATTCTATCATATTCTTGATGGTGCAGTTGGAACGCTCACTGATAAAGCCGGCGAAGATACCGGCATAATTATCCTCTCTGACCATGGTTTTACCGGCATAGAGAAGGAGCTAAATCTGAACGCTTGGCTGCAGATACAGGGATACCTCGAATTCACAACAGAATCGCCGGAATCGCTGGAAGATATGGCGCCGGAATCAATCGCCTTCGCCCTCGACCCCGGTCGCATCTACCTGAACCGATCCGGCCGGTTTCGTCACGGCTGGATTGAGGATGGCGACGAATTCCGGAAATATCGCGACGAACTCAGAATCAGACTCGCGGATGAAATTCGGATTCGAGACGATGCCGGTAATATGGTTAATCCGATTGAAAAAGTTTATCTCCCGGAAGAGATCTACTCCGGTCCCGAACTATCTCAGGCGCCGGACCTCATCGTACTGAATAATCCGGGGTTCGATCTGAAGGGGAGCGTGAAAATCGATACCGTCGCCCGCAGAGATGTGCTGACCGGAACACATACCTACCGGGATGCTACATTGATTGGCTGTAACCTCCCTGATAATTTCGACTTCAATGCTATCGAAAGTATTGAAGACATCACGCCAAAGATTTTGGCAGCTATGAATGCTGAAATCTGAGTATTCCACCAAATAGCCTCGAATCTCGAATTTCCAATTAGCACCTCGCAATGAGATTGCGAGGCTCCTGTAGCCTTGGAATCTCATTCCATGGCGATCCCGATTCTCCCGTCACCGATCGCTTGTAGCGTCGGTGACGGTTTTTGTGAATTCAGCATTCACTGTCGGCGACGCTGGGAGCGGTCACCGACAGGCAGCACCAGTCATTCCTCGGATGAGGGCTTTCCATAGCAAATTCGACATTCATTTTCTATCCCGTTCTTATGTCTGTACACTCGGCGGAGAAACCAACAATCGGTTTGCAATACCATCGGAGAAATCGTAATATTATCAATGCAATAAGGCTGTGTAATTCTGTGAGTTTAGAGGAGACGAATTATGTCTGGTCATTCCAAATGGAGTACTATAAAACGGAAGAAAGAGAAGGAAGATCAGAAGCGCGGCAAGATCTTCACAAAACTGATTAAAGAAATTACGGTGGCCGCCCGCATCGGTGGTGGTGATCCGGAGACCAATCCCCGGTTGCGACAGGCGATCGATGACGCCACCGACGAGAATATGCCCAAGGATAACATCGAGAAGGCGATCCTCAGAGGTACAGGCGATCTGCCGGGCGTCTCGTATGAAGATATGACCTATGAAGGCTACGGCCCCAACGGTACGGCGCTGTTCATTGAGTGCACCACAGATAATAAGAACCGGACGGTATCGGAAATTCGACATCTGCTGGACAAGCACGACGGCAGCCTTGGTGAATCAGGCAGTGTCAGCTGGGTTTTTGACCGCAAGGGCGTCGTGTATATTTCCAAAGAAGGGAACACCGAAGATGATCTGATGTTGGCGGCGCTGGAGAACGGAGCCGAAGATATCTCCGAGGAGGAAGAATTTTTTGAGGTCACCTGTCCTATGGAGGAATTTCATAATCTCAAAACCGGTATTGAAGATGCCGGCTTCGATGTTCAGGAATCCGAACTCCAGCAAATCCCCAAAAACACAGTGGACGTCACCGGCACCGAAGCTAAAAAATTGATGCGGCTGCTGGAGGCGCTGGAAGATCACGACGATGTGCAAAATGTCTGGTCCAACGCCGACATCGACGAGGACTCCCTCGCCGAAGCTGACGCATCGTGACGGGAGTTGAATGCGGGTATTAGGCATTGATCCGGGGCTCCGCTGCACCGGATACGGAATCATCGATTTTACCGGCCGCAATTCCCGGGTTATCCAGTTCGGAACCATCCGGACCGATGCAAAAAACGAATTTTCCAGGCGTATTCAAACCGTTTACGACGATATATCAGACGTCATTCAGGAGTACACTCCGGACGAGTTTGCTATCGAAGAAGCATTCTATAGTAAAAATGCCAAAACTGCGCTCCAATTGGGACACGTGCGTGGTGTAGCGATGCTGGCGGCAATGCACGCCAGCCTTCCGGTGACTGAGTACTCCGCTAAAAAGATTAAAATGGCAATTACCGGGCGCGGAGGCGCCACCAAGGAACAGGTGCAGTTCATGGTAAAAAATATGCTGAAACTCGACGAGCCGCCCACACCGCTGGACGCCTCGGACGCGCTCGCCTGTGCACTCTGTCATCAACAACAACTTCAACTGAGTCTATGATAAATGTACGAATATATTAAAGGCCCGCTCGTAAAGAAATCCACCAACGAAGCCGTCGTCGATATTCAAGGCGTTGGCTATGCGCTGGAAGTCTCCCTGGCGACCTACGAACAGCTACCGGACCTGAACAAGGAGTGCCATCTCTGGACGTATCTGTACGTTCGGGAAGATGCCCAGCGATTATACGGCTTCGCAACCGAGAATGAACGGGAGCTGTTCCTCGAACTGACCAGCGTCTCGGGCATCGGTCCCAAAGTCGCCATCGGGATCCTATCCGGCGGTACTGTTCAGGAGGTAAAGCAGAGTATCGTCAACGAAGATGTGAAAGCGCTAAAACGCTTTCCGGGCATTGGCCCGAAGACGGCCAAGCGGGTTATTCTGGAACTGCGGGAATCGCTGGCCACCGATATGGCCGAGGAAGAGGGAGGCGAAGCCGGCTCGCCGCTGAGCTCCCTGCAAAAAGAAGGCGTCCTCGCTCTGGAATCGCTGGGATACAGCCACTCCCAGGCGGAAAAAGCTGTGCGAACCGTGTTAAAGAACGATGGATCTATAGAAACCGTGGAAACGCTGATCAAACAGGCGCTGAACACTATGTAAATTCCCGGCATGCGGAGGAGTCTGTTACCGGGAGGGGGAGAGATTTATGGAATTTGCGCAACGGATGGCACGGATTGGTACGGAGACGGCTTTTGCTGTCGGAGCCCAGGCCGGAGAGTGGGCTGCGAAGGGAAACAAAGTTTACCCGTTTCACCTGGGTGACATGAACATAATCACGCCGAAAAATATCCGGGAAGCGGCAACCCGGGCGATGAATGACGGAAAAACCGGATACTGCCCCAACGCCGGAATCCCGGAATTACGAAAAGCGCTGGCCAACGATGTCGGAAGCCAGCGAGGTGTGGAGTATTCCATGGAAAATGTGGCCGTTCAGCCCGGCGGGAAACCGGTGATCGGTAAATTTCTAAACGTGGTGCTAAATCCGGGTGAAGAGGCACTCTACCCGAATCCCGGATATCCGATCTACGAATCGATGATTGAATTCCTCGGTGGCGTGGCGAAACCGTACTCATATGTGGAGACTGAAGATGGATTCGACCTGGATATGGAGCAGCTCGAATCTCAAATAACGGACAAAACGACGGTATTGGTCTATAACAACTACCAGAATCCCATGGGCGCTGAGAGTTCTGAGAAAGAAATGAAGCATCTGGCGGACCTGGCGGTGAAACACGATCTTTGGGTGCTGTCGGATGAAGCGTATTTCGAAATCCGCTACAGCGGTGAGAGCCAGAGCATTGCCAAATTCCCTGGAATGAAGGAGCGGACGGTTATCCTGTATACGTTCGGAAAGAAATTCGCGATGACCGGCTGGCGGCTCGGCGCGGCCATCGGCCCGGAAGAAGTCATCGCGGCAATCGCCAAGGTGAATACCAATGACGAGTCCTGCACCAATCACTTTAACCAGTACGCCGCCATAGAAGCGCTGACAGGCGATCAGAGTGGGTCTCGAGAGATTTTGGCGACGCTCAAGGAACGCCGGGATGTAGCGGTGGAACTGCTGAATGACATTGACGGAATTTACTGCCATAAACCGGAGACCACCTTTTACCTGTTTCCGAATGTGACGGAAGCGATGAAAGAGAAGGGTTTCGAGAGCTTGTCCGATTTCCAGGACGCAGGACTGTATAACACAGGTGTTTCCTACTGTACTCGGAACCATTTCGGACGTCCATTACCCGGCGAGCGGAATAAATATCTGCGATTCGCCTATTCCGGCATTGATGTTGAGGATATCCGGGAAGGACTTGGGAAGTTTAAGGAGTGGATAGAAGGTTAAATACGCATCGCGAAGTGAAACCATTGCATGAGCGTGTTGCGTAAGACAAACTTCTGAAGTTTCTTATACGTAATACGTAATACTCGATACTAAACGGAGTTCTAATGCCAAAAAAGACTGCGCTGTACGACGTACACGAATCGCTGGGAGCCAAGATTGTGGATTTTGCCGGGTATAAGATGCCGATCCAGTACGAAGGCATTATCAGCGAGCACAATCGGGTCCGGACGACAGTCGGAATCTTCGATATCTCCCACATGGGGGAGTTTATGGTCACCGGAAGCGAGGCTGAAGGGTTCCTGAATTATGTCACTATCAATGATGTGAGCAAGATGTCGGCTGGGCAGGCACAATACACCGCCATGTGCCTCGAGGATGGCGGCATTGTGGATGATTTGCTTATCTATAAATATGAAGATCGCTACATGGTCGTAGTGAACGCCGCCAATATCGAAAAAGACTGGGGGCATATGCAGAAGCATCTGCAAAGCGGGGACGATGTCGAATTGAAAAATGTCAGCGATGATGTCACCTTGCTGGCAGTCCAGGGGCCGGAATCCCGGGCACTCGTCCAACAGCTGACAGAGCACAACCTCAATGAGATTAAGTTTTATCACTTTGTCGAAGGTGAAGCGTCCGGAGTTCCTGCAACGATTTCACGCACAGGATATACAGGGGAAATGGGTTTTGAACTTTACGTGGAAAACGAATACGCTGCCGATCTATGGAATGCACTGTTTCAGGTTGGCGCGAAGTTCGAAGCGGAGCCGGTGGGACTCGGTGCACGCGACACCTTGCGCCTGGAAGCGGGGCTCTGTCTGTACGGGAATGATATTGACGAGTCGACCAATCCGATAGAAGCAGGGCTCGGCTGGATCACGAAACTGGGCAAGGAGGATTTCGTGGGAAAATCGGCGTTGGAAGAGGTCAGGGAAAACGGAGTAGAGCGTAAGCGCATTGGTTTTAAGTTGCTGAAACGGGGTATACCGAGGCATGGATATCCTATCACCTTTAGCGGGCGTGAAGTCGGCGAGGTCACCTCAGGAAATCAGTCACCGATGCTGGAAAAAGGTATTGGGATGGGATACGTTAAAAATGAGTTTGCGGAAATTGATACCGTGATTAATATCAAAGTACGAAACCGGGAATTGCCGGCCAAAGTCGCCAAAATGCCGTTTTACACTCCGGATTATAACGTCCGGGGTTAAGCGCTGTCCGGCCAAATTGACCAAGCATTTGACAAAACCGGTTTCTGGGGCTATAATTGTCAATCGTCCGAAACGGAGCCCTGTTGACAAAGTGACTATGGATTGATTCAATTATAAGATCGGCTCCCATGGTACTAGAAACTGGAAATTCGAAACCGGTACTGGGTATAGGGTATACGGAAAAGATGTTGGCCGTGACTGCTTTAGCGGTTTTTTATTATAGAACTCATAATTAAAGAATACAGAAGGAAGAAGTAGAAAAAGTAGAGAACTGGAGACTGATGACACTGGACTCGTGACGTTCTAACGATAACACAGTAACACTGTAACACGCCTTTACATAAACACTTGAACACCTGAACACTTCGAACGATTTTAAAACTATGACAGACAGACAACGCGAAATCACTGGTATCCTATTGATGGCGCTCGGCGTTTTTGTCTTGCTGAGCCTTATTTCTTATAATCCCGGCGAAGAGCCCACCATCGCCAAAAATATTGTCATCGACAATTGGATGGGTATCCTCGGCATCATTGTTTCCAATGCGCTCATACGATTTACCCTGGGATATGTATCATTCATCTTTCCGGTTCTGATTCTTCTCTGGGGTTGGTGGATCTTTGCAAAGAAGTCGCTCCGTCCAATGACGCGGTTTAGCATTTACATTTTGCTGCTTTCGGCCATCATTTCCACTGCCATGGGAATTCCGGACGCCATGCAACCCGGCGGAATCGCTTTTGAATATCGCTACAGCGGGTTAGTTGGCGGAGTCGTCGCCCGAACACTCCACGATATGCTTGGACTGTGGGGGGCTATAATCGTCCTGGTTGTTGGCACAATTGCCACCGTTCGCGGATATTTTATCTGGAGCCTTTACTCGCCGTTTGAAGTTATTACTGAATACTGGGAGAATTGGCGGGAAAAGCGCCGGCATAAAAAGATAGCCAAACAGGCCGATGCGGAGGAACAGGCCGAAGCTACTATCGGTGGCTACGATGATGCGCCTGAGCCCGAACCCGCCCCAAAGAAAAAATCTTCATTCTGGAAATCGAAAAAGAAAAAGTCCAAAGATGCGGAAAAGCCGGAGGAATCCGGGGAGTCGTTGCCGTTTGAACCGGATGAAGACGATGAAACTGAGACGGCGCCAAAAAGAGAAAAACAGACACCGAAGCAGGATTTTCAGTCCAGAGAAAATTTAGTAGCCTCCCCTCCGGGTGTAGAAACCGATGATGAGGATGAGAGCGAATCGGAAGAAGAGCCGAAACCGGACCGCTCAATGTCCAGGGAGGAGATTGAGGAGCAAAAGTCGGAAGATGCACCAGGCGACTCGGGAGCGGAAGGTAGAGAGACACAACGCCAGGCAGATTTCTCAATGGATGAGGAAGTTATCGAGGAGACCGTCGATTTTGATGCGATGCAGGAGAAGGCCAGGCGGCGGGAATTTCATCTGCCATCCTCTGATTTGTTGGAAGCGCCGGAAGACGTGCAGGAAGGCGCCACCAGAGAAGAGCTGGTCGAAAATGCCAAACTCCTGGAACGCTCACTTCTGGAATTCGGCGTTGAGGCCAAAGTCGTTCACATTTCACCTGGTCCGATTATTACCAGGTACGAATTGGAACCGGCCAAAGGCGTCCGCATTAATAAGTTTACTTCATTAGCCGACGATCTCGCCAGGGTGATGCGTGCCCAGCGGGTGCGGGTGCTTGCACCCATCCCAGGGAAAGCGGCCGTTGGAATCGAAATCCCGAATAAGCACGGCGCCACCGTCTATCTGAAACATATCATTAATTCCGATGCCTTCGCTTCGGCAGATCACACGCTCACCTTTGCCATGGGAAAAACCACCTCCGGTGAGGCGTACGTAGCGAATCTGGCAAAAATGCCTCATGTGCTCATCGCCGGGGCCACCGGTTCCGGAAAATCGGTCTGCATCAATACGATGATTATGAGCCTGCTGTACCGGGCCAATCCGAGCGAACTGAAGTTTATTCTGGTGGACCCCAAGAAGCTAGAACTCTCAGTGTACCAGCGGCTGGAAGGCTATCATCTGATTACCAGCGAAGACCTGGACGAGTACGTTATCACAAAGCCGAGCAACGCAGTGACCGCCCTCCGGTCGGCAGAGATTGAGATGGAGCGGCGGTACGAGCTTTTAGCCGACGCTGCAGTCAGGGATATCGACGAATACAATCGCCGGGTGGACGCCGGTCGCCACGAGGGTGAACATCTTCCCTATATTGTGGTGGTAATCGACGAACTGGCGGACTTGATGATTACCGCCTCCAAAGAGGTGGAGGAACCTATCTCCAGGATTGCACAGATGGCGCGCGCCGTGGGAATCCACCTGATTATCGCAACCCAGCGTCCGTCGGTGGACGTCCTCACCGGTGTCATCAAGGCGAATTTTCCGGCACGGATTGCATTCCAGGTGGCTTCGAAAACGGATTCCCGGACTATCTTGGATGCCAACGGTGCAGAGAAACTTCTCGGTAAGGGCGATATGCTCTTTCTGCCGCCGGCCCAACCGGAGCCGATTCGATTACACAATTCCTACGTCACCCTGGAGGAAATTGAGTCTGTCCTCGATCACATTAACCAGCAACCCAAGTCCGAAGAATTAGAACTGCCGAGTCTCCAGGACAATACGGAGTCGACGACATTTAGTATCGGTCACGAGCGGGACGAACTATTTTTCGATGCGCTAAAATTGGTAGTTACCCATGATCAGGGATCCATCTCGTTGCTCCAGCGTCGTCTGCGGATTGGCTACTCCCGTGCCGCCCGGATCATCGATGAACTGGAAGAGGCTGGCATCGTCGGCGGTCACGAGGGCAGCAAGGCCCGCGACGTGTTAGTGGACGAATCCATCATCGAACAGATCGAGAACGGGGAGATTGATATTTAGTCTGCGGCGTTTGCACCCATTTATTGTTTTAGGAATTTTCTGAGATTATTCCCTGCATTTTTTAAAAAATCAGACGTATTGCGTCTCGAGTATTGCGTATTACGTAACTTACCTCCGCCGGAGAGTGTGTTTGTGGTTGGAAGTGATTCAACTAGCACTTAGTTAAGTTTATAATTTCGTGTTCTGTTCAGCGCATTTACTATAATCTCATGCTGGTAAACCGAGCCCATTCGCCCTCTTTACCTTCGGGGCTTAGCATCATATCATTTACTTTCCCCTTTTACTTCCACTTTTGTCTTGAAACAAAAGTGGTAAAAATTCAAGGCTGCGCTCTTTATTTTGACCGTTTCAAGATTCGTTTCGGGCCAGAACCACCTGTGCCGAATTGAAATGGCCCACAACTTGTTGTGGTTGCCATTTCAGTGTCGGTAGAACTCGGTCGCTTCGCTCCCTCAGACAGCTGGTTCTGGCTCTCCTCCGCTCATCGAAACGGTGCCCAAAATAAATAGCAAGGCCAAGGGGGAACCATTTCTTTTCTTTAATATGGAAACTCAGTGTTTGAGCACCCGAATAGAAATTCCGTATTGCAAAAATCGGCAAGAAAGAATTATGAAAGACCATGTATCGTTGTAGAAGTGCGAGTTCTGAGTTTCCTTGATTTTTTCTGCCCGTTTTTTCTTAAGAGAAAATGGGCAAAGAAAAGGGAGATCTGGGATTGGTGAAAAAACCGGTATAGCACCGGTATGGCTGTCATTGCGAGACACTAATACGCAGTACAAAATACTTTAACTATAACACATTAATACCATAACATGTTTTCAACCCAAATACCTGAACACTTGAACACCCGACACGTTCGTGGTCGATTACTGTCATACCATCTTTTCCTGTTTTAATCCGACTCCCTTCTTTATTATATTTCTGGAACGTAAAAGAAATGGAGTCTTATGGATAAATTAAAGTACACATACGCGTTTTTCTTTCTTTTGGCAGCAGTGTCAGTCTTTGCTGCTTTAACTGCTGAACAGGTCATCGAACGGGTGCAAAATTCGGTGCAGACAGAAAAACCGCTCCGGGTGAAATTCCAGCAAGTCTTCGAATGGCAGGTGACCGGGAAGGTCGAAAAACTGGACGGCGAAATGTTGCTGGATGGCCTGAATAAGTTCAGAATTGTCACGCCGGACCAGACGGTGGTCAGCAACGGAGAAACCATGTGGACCTACTCCCGGTTGGAAGACCAGGTCATCATAGACAATGTGACCAATGACCCGCAGACACTCATGCCACGGGATATCCTGTTTACCTATCCGGAGACCTATAATGCCACTCTCTGGAAACCGGGCACCGAATTGGATGGTGAACCTGCCGCGGCATTACGGATGACTCCGAAAGACAAAAACCAGATGATGCAGGAACTCAAAGTCTGGGTGAGCAAAGAAACCTGGCATCCGCTACAGGTCGAATTTACTGATATGAACAAAAACACAACCTCCTATCAGATTAATTCGGTGACCGTGGATACGACCATCTCCGCTGAAGCATTCACCTTCGAGCCAAATGAAAACACTGAAGTGATCGATGTCCGATAATAACATTTCTTCGGTAGAAATGTCCGAACACGAAGATCCGAAAAATCTCCCCCAATGGTTTGCAGTCTATTGTAAATCTCGGCATGAAAAAAAGGTCGCGGAACAGTTGGAGGAGAAAGGAATCGATCATTATCTGCCGCTGAGAACCGAAGTGCGTCAGTGGAGCGATCGAAAAAAGAAGGTTGAGATACCGCTCTTTCGCGGATACATCTTTGTGCATATTCCAAAACACTTGCAAGTCCCGGTGTTGGAAACTTATGGCGCAGTGACGTTCGTGAAATTCGCCGGAAAACTTGTGCCGATCCGGGATGAACAAATTGAGGCTGTCCGGAGGATAGAAGAATATGGCGCGGATTTGCAACCTGAAAGCGGTGACTTTGAGCTGGAGGATAGAGTCAGAGTTCTGGAAGGCTCCTGTAAGGGGCTGGAAGGCCGGCTTATCCATAAGAAGAAGGGCGACCGGTTTGTTGTAGTCATTGATTCGCTGAAACTCGGGGCCTCAGTGGTAATCAACAAAGAGTGGCTGGAAAAAATTGACGAAGGAGCGCCGGCGGAGTGACTGACCAGACAGACAGAGTGGTCTTCCTGGATCGTGACGGTGTTTTGAACACCACCTTGCCCTCCTATGTAAATCGGTGGGAAAATTATGTCTGGTATCCCTGGACGTTCAAAGCACTGCGAAAGCTTACCGAAAATGGCGCCCGGATTTTTATTGTGACAAACCAGTCAGGGATCGGCCGGGGATATTTTACGGCGGAAACACTGCGGGACATTCATTCCCGGGTGAAGGAGCGGGTAGAGAAAGCCGGTGCACATATTGAAGAAATCTACTACTGCCCACACGCGCCGGAAGACAACTGTGGCTGCCGCAAGCCCCAACCGGGCATGCTGGAACAGGCCGCAAGTGAACACAAGATCTCTTTGGAGAAAGCCTGGTTTATTGGTGACCACTATACGGATATCTCCGCCGGGCAACAAGCAGGTGTCTCCACAATACTTATCCGGAGCAGCCGGGACGGTTCTCGCGCCACGGAGTCAGCGCAGCCGGACTATATTTACGATACGCTGTTACAGGCAGTGGATAACATTATTGAACAGTGGAGAAACCCATCATGAAGATTGCAGTTTATCGTGGCGGCACATCAATGGAACGAGACGTCTCGCTCAACTCGGCAAAGTTTATCGGTGACACCCTCGCACAAATGGAACACG